>NZ_JBYSVC010000008.1:0-53218 GCF_057922285.1 Leptothrix toolikensis (SeqCode) | reverse complement strand
TGTCGGAAATCATCGCGCACCACCTGAAGGACCGCGCAACCATCCAAATTTACGACTCCACCAGCGGCTCCGGCTCGCTGCTGCTCAACATCGGCCAATCCATCGCCAAGCACATGGTGGATAAAACAAAATCAAATACTTCGCCCAAGAGCTGAAGGAGAACACCTACAACCTCACGCGCATGAACCTCGTCATGCGCGGCATCCTGCCCGGCAACATCGTCACCCGCAACGCCGACACGCTGGAAGACGATTGGCCGTACTTCGACGATCAAGACCCGGTCAACAGCTACAACCCTCTGTACTTGGACACGGTGGTTTCCAACCCGCCGTACTCCCAAACATGGGAGCCGCAGCACAAGGAGGCTGACCCGCGCTACGCCCGCTTCGGTTTGGCACCCAAGTCCAAAGCGGACTATGCGTTTTTGCTGCATGACCTGTATCACCTGAAGCCGGGCGGCATCATGGCCATCGTCTTGCCGCATGGCGTGCTGTTCCGGGGCGGTGAAGAGGGTGTGATTCGCAAGGCGTTGATCGAGAACGATCACCTGGAAACCGTCATCGGTCTGCCGCCCAACATCTTTTTCGGCACGGGCATTCCCACGGTCATCTTGGTACTCCGGCAAAAGCGCGAAAGCAGCGATGTGCAGTTTGTCGATGCCTCCAAGGGCTTTGCCAAAGAGGGCAAGAACAACAAGCTGCGCGCCTGCGACATCAAGAAAATCACCGACGCGGTGATCGGCCGCACCAGCGTGCCGGGCTTCAGCCGCCTTGTGTCCAAAACCGAGCTGCAAAGCCCGGCCAATGCGTACAACCTGAACATTCCGCGCTATGTGGATTCGTCAGAGCCAGCCGAGAGCTGGGATCTGTATGCCTCGATGTTTGGTGGCACGCCTTTGAGCGAGTTGGACGCTCTGTCGAATTTTTGGCAGGCTTTTCCGAGCCTGCGCGCAGCCTTGTTCACCGAGGATGGCACGCCCTACGCCCAGCCCAAAACCGAAGACTTGGGGCAGGCCATCCGCCAGCACCCGGAAGTGACGCAGTTCAGCCAAGCCGTCACCGCTGCTTTTGCGGGTTTTAAGCCTTGGCTGCAAGAGGCGCTGATTGGCCAGATGCTCACGCTGCAAGTGCTCCGGCAAGAGGCGCTGATTTGCGGTGAATTGTTTGCGCGGCTGGCCCAAGTCGGCACGGTGCCGCTGATTGACAAATACCAGGCTTACCAAGTCCTTGATGACCACTGGCAGGCCATCGCGGTCGATCTGGAAATGCTTCAGACCGAGAAGGGCATAGCCACGGCGCGTGGGGTCGATCCTCACTATGTCACCAAGAAAAAGGGCGGCAAGGACGTGGAGGAGCAGGAGGGCTGGAAGGGCCACATCCTGCCCTTCGAGTTGGTGCAGGAAGTCCACCACACGAAGGAGCTGGCGGCGCTGCGCGAGAAGGAGGCTCGCCTAGCGGATGTGGGGGCGACGCTGGACGAGTTGCTGGAGAGTTTCAGCGAAGAGGACAAGGGCAACGACACGTTCAACGACGACGGGGACAAGTTCGTGCCTGCGGCGGTGGCGCGGGAGGCGAAGCGCTTGCTGGCGGAGGGGAAAACGGCGGGCGCTTTCGATCCTGAATCCTATGAAGCCAAGATCATCCGGGCGGCTGAGGCGCTGGCGGATGAGAAAGCGTTGAAGGCGGCGATCAAGAAGGACGCGGCGGCGTTGCATCTGAAGACCAAGGCGACGATTGAGGGCTTGAGTGACGAGCAGGTGCGGGCGCTGTTAGAAGCGAAGTGGATTGCGCCGTTGGTGGAGGCGTTGCACCGTTTGCCGGGTTTGGTGGTGGATGGGCTGACGGCCAAGCTCGAAGCGCTGGTGGAGAAATACCGCATTACCTACGCCGACAACGCCCGCAACATCCGGCAGGCCGAGCACGCTTTGGCGGGCATGTTGGAGGAATTGGACGGCAGCGAGTTTGATCTCAAGGGGCTGGCTGAGTTGAAAACCTTGCTGGGGGGAGGTTGAAATGGCAGATCAAACCGCCCGCAACGTGCCGCTGATTCGTTTTAAGCAGTTTGAAGATCAATGGCAGGAAGACCAATTAGGGCAACAGGTCGAATTCTTTAGCGGGCTAACTTATTCACCACGAAATGTTCAGAAAGGAGTCGGCACTCTCGTATTGCGCTCATCCAATGTCAAAAATGGTGAAATTGTGAGTGCCGATAATGTTTATGTTGACCCAAGCGTTGTAAATTCAAAATATATTGAAGTGGGTGACATTGCAGTCGTGGTCAGAAATGGGTCGCGTTCACTCATTGGTAAGCACGCGCAGATAAAAAACAAAATGGATGCCGCAGTCATTGGCGCATTCATGACTGGAATTCAGTCAAAAACCCCTAATTTTATCAATGCATTACTTGATACATCAAATTTTAACAAAGAGATTGGGAAAAACTTAGGCGCAACGATTAATCAAATTACAACCGGAGCGTTCAAGCAAATGATGTTTCGGTTTCCAGGTAACCCTGAAAGGGTAAAAGTTGGTGCCTATTTCTGTGAAATAGATCAGCTCATCGCACTGCATCAGCGCAAGCATGACAAGCTGGCCGCACTGAAGAAGGCGATGCTTCAGAAGATGTTCCCGAAGCCGGGGGCTGCTGCGCCGGAAATTCGATTTAAAGGTTTCGTAGGGGATTGGGCGGAGATGAAACTGGGGGATTGTGTGTTAATTCAACGCGGCGGCTCTCCGCGCCCGATAGAAAGCTTTATTACGCGAGAGGCTGATGGAATCAATTGGGTGAAAATCGGCGACGTTAAGATTGGATCAAGATACATCACAAAAACCGATGAGAAAATCAAGCCAGAGGGTGTATCTAAATCTCGGGAGGTTTTCAAGGGTGATCTAATACTTTCCAATTCGATGAGTTTCGGGAGACCATACCTTATGGCTATTGATGGATGTATCCATGATGGCTGGCTCCTGATTAGGAACAACAAGAACTTATTTGATATGGATTACCTGCTGCAACTTCTATCTTCAGAAGCCATGACGCATCAGTATCGTTCGTTGGCTGCCGGTGGAGTGGTAAACAATTTGAATAGTGCATTAGTTCAATCCACCGATGTTTCTTTTCCAGATAAAGCGGAACAACAAAAAATCGGCACCTACTTCCGCACGCTTGACGAACTGATCGCCCAACACGCCACCCAACTCCAAAAGCTCCAGCAAATCAAATCCGCCTGCCTCGAAAAAATGTTTGTTTGAGCCTGCGCCCAGCCCCATGAATACCTTCGCCAAAGAATCCGACTTTGAAGCGGCCGTCATCCACGAACTGCGCCAGCGCGGCTGGGGTGAGCTGGAAGTCATCAAAAACCCCACCGAGGTGGACTTGCTGGCGAACTGGAAGCAGATCCTCTTCGAGAACAACCGCAGCAAAGATCGCCTCAACGAAGTGCCGCTGACTGACAGCGAAATGCAGCAGGTGATGGAGCAAATCACAGGGTTGCGCACACCGCTCAAGCTTAATGGCTTCATCAACGGCAAAACGGTGGCCATCCAGCGCGACAACCCGGCCGACACGCTGCACTTCGGCAAAGAAGTCAGCCTGAAGGTCTACGACCGGCACGAAATTGCCGCCGGGCAAAGCCGCTACCAGATCGCCCAACAACCCCGCTACGCCCGCGCCTCCGCCCTGGCCCATGATCGGCGCGGCGACCTGCTGCTGCTCATCAACGGCATGCCGGTGATCCACATCGAGCTCAAGAAGAGCGGTGTGCCGGTGAGTCAGGCCTACAACCAAATCCAGAAGTACACACGCGAGGGTGTTTTCAGCGGCCTGTTTTCACTCGTTCAGATTTTTGTGGCGATGGAACCCGGCGAGGCACTCTACTTTGCCAACCCAGGGCCAGACGGCAAATTCAACAAGGATTACGCCTTCCACTGGGCCGACTTCAACAACGAGCCGATCAACGACTGGAAGAGTTTCACCGCCAGCTTGCTGTCCATCCCCATGGCGCACCAGTTGATCGGTTTCTACACCGTGGCCGACGAATCCGATGGCGTGCTGAAGGTGATGCGCAGCTACCAGTACTACGCCGCGCACGCCATCTCCGACAAAGTCGCCAAGACCGACTGGAAGAACCCGAACCGCCTGGGCGGCTACATCTGGCACACCACGGGCTCGGGCAAGACCATGACGAGCTTCAAGTCGGCCCAGCTCATCGCCAACTCCAAGGACGCGGACAAGGTGGTGTTCCTGCTGGACCGCATCGAGCTGGGCACGCAAACGCTACTTGCCTACCAAAACTTTGCTGGTGACGCCACCTCGGTGCAGGCGACGGAAAACACCGGCGTGCTCGTCAAGAAATTGAAGAGCACCAACCCGGCGGACACCCTGATCGTTTCGTCCATCCAGAAGATGAGTCGGCTCACGGATGACGCTGACGGACTGAAGGCGCACGACCTGGAGACCATGCGCGCCAAACGCATCGTGTTCATCGTGGACGAGTGCCACCGCACCACCTTCGGTGACATGCTGGCAGACATCAAGGCAAGCGTCCCGGGTGCCGTGTTCTTCGGCTTCAGCGGCACCCCGATCCACAAGGAAAACGTTCGCAAGGACAACACCACCACGGATGTTTTTGGGGACGAGCTGCACCGCTACAGCATTGCCGACGGCATCCGAGACAAGAACGTGCTGGGCTTTGACCCCTACCAGGTTCTCACCTACCGCGACCGCGACCTGCGGCAAGCGGTGGCGCTGGATAGGGCCAAGGCTTCGACCGTCGCTGAAGCACTGGCCGACGCCGCGAAGAAGAAAGTTTTCAACCGCTACATGCAGGATGTGCCGATGGCGGGGCACCGTGATGCAGCCGGCGAGTACCAACGTGGCATTGAAGACTACCTGCCGAACACCCAGTACGAACGCGACGAACACCGCAACGCGGTGCTGAAGGACATCGCCGACAACTGGGAGGTACTGAGCCAGAGCGGGAAGTTCCACGCCATCTTTGCCACCAGCAGCATCACGGAGGCGATCACCTACTACCACCTCATGAAGGTGCAGTGCCCGACGCTGAAGACCACCGCGCTGTTCGATCCGCACATCAGCGACGACGACGGTGGCAGCACCGATCCAGCCTTCAAGGCGGCCGGTCTTGAAGAGATCATCAAGGACTACAACGCCACCTATGGGCAGAAGTTCGACTTGGGCACCCATGCGAACTTCAAGAAAGACTTGGCTGCACGCCTAGCCCACAAGGCCCCCTACATCCGCATTGAAGCTGAACCGGACAAGCGTCTGGATCTGCTGATCGTGGTGAACCAGATGCTGACCGGCTTCGACTCGAAGTGGGTCAACACGCTCTACGTGGACAAGCTGCTGGAGTACGAGAACATCATCCAGGCCTTCTCACGCACCAACCGCCTGTTTGGTCCAGACAAGCCGTTTGGCACCATCCGCTACTACCGCAAGCCGCACACGATGAAGCGCAATGTGGCCGCTGCGGTGAAGCTGTATTCCGGCGACAAGCCGATTGGCCTTTTTGCCGACCCATTGCCCCGGAACCTAGAGCGTTTGAACGACTGCTTTGTCGAGATCAGCGCTATCTTCAGTGCAGCCGGTATCACCGACTTTGCGAAGTTGCCCGACGACTTGGCTGCGCGAGCAGCGTTTGCCAAGCAGTTCAACCGATTCAGCGCGATCTTGGAGGCTGCCAAGATTCAGGGCTTCACCTGGGAGCGGTCAGTCTACGAGTTCGACACCGAACCCAAGCAGGTGATTGAGCTGGTGATCACGCAGCAGCAGTATCTGACGCTGTTGCAGCGCTACAAAGAGCTGGGGGCAGGCGGTGGCGGTGGCGGCGAGAGCATCCCGTTCGACATCGACAGCCACATCACCGAGATTGATACCGGCAAGATTGACGCCGACTACATGAATTCGCGCTTCGAGAAATACCTCAAAGAGCTGCAAAGCGGCGACGCGCCGGCCAAAGAAGCGACCCTGGCCGAGTTGCATCGCTCGTTCACCTCGCTCTCACAGGAAGATCAAAAATTCGCCGAAATCTTTCTGCATGACATTCAGCGCGGCGATGTGCAGATCGATCCCACCCGAACCTTCCGTGACTACTTGGTGGACTACAAGGTTCGGGCGAAGAACAAGAACTTTGAAGCCCTCGTCGCCACGCTGGGCGTTGATGCCGGAAAGCTTTCTGCCCTGCTTGACGCGCATGTGACTGAGGCAAACTTCAACGAGTTTGGCCGCTTTGACGACCTTCGAGGTACCGTAGACTTGGCCCGGGCCAAAGCCTACTTCGAGCGCATCAAGGGCGGTTTGCTGCCGCTATTCAAGGTCAAGATCAAGGCAGACAACGTGCTCAAGGACACAGAGTAAGACGAGTTGATGGCTTGTTGGCTGGGCTATCTCCTCAGTCCCTCAAAAGGGGTTGAATCCCTCACCAGCCTCGTCATCCGAGGCGGCATCCCCCTTTAGGGGGTATCCAGCCGCCACTATTTCACGCTTTGTCCCCCCTCGGGAGGAGTGCATGTGAGCAAGTTGCTTCCGAGAATGAAGTCACCTTCAACCACTTCTCAACCCTCTCTCGGAGGTTCATATGCATCCCAGACTGATCACTCGTTTTGCCCAAACGGGCGAATCGGAGTTCCTCGCGCAAGCAGGTCGGATCGTTTCGGCGATGGCCGACAACCCGCAGTTCCCTGAGCCTTGGCCGGCTCCAGCACCGGCCATCGGGGTTTTGACGGCGACCTTTGAACGATATCGGCAGGCGTTGGATGCCAGCGCTACGCGCGATCAGATCCGCATCGCTGAGCGCGATGCCATCCGCACTGAGCTGACCACGCTGCTCCAGCGGCTGGCAAGTTATCTGGAGTTCATCACCCACGACGATGGCATACCGTTGCGCTCCACCGGCTTCGAGCTGCGGCGCAGCAATGCGCGACACGGCGGCCACAGCGGCCCGTTGGATGCTCCTAGCGGGCTCAAACTGAGTCATGGTCTGGCTACCGGGCAGGTCGAGCTCAAGCTTGACCGGCTCGAAGGCGCGGGCAGCTACGAGGTACACACCGCCCAAGGCGACCCTTTGATCGAGAGCAACTGGCATTACGCACTGGTGTCGATGTCGGTGCGGCGCATCCTGCTCGATCACCTTGCGTCCATGCAATGGGCTTGGGTGCGGGTGCGCGGTGTGGGCGGGCAGGGCGCCGGACGCTGGAGCGAGCCGGCCAGCATCGTTGTGCTGTAGATTGATCCGTGGGTCGATCTGTAGGTCGATCTGTAGGTGTATCTGGGCGGTGGCTGCGTGCGGATAGGGTGAACTGGGACAATGGCGGCCTTGCATTGATTTTGGTGCGCCGTTTGGCGCTTTGACCTTGGCCTCTACTGTTTCTGCTGGGCTTGCGAGCCCGCCTAAAGCCTTGACCAGCTACCGCCCGTATTGGGCCAAGCGCTTGGGTACGGCACCGTTTTTCCCCATGAACCGCGCCGAGATGGACAAGCTCGGGTGGGACTCGTGCGACATCATCATCGTGACGGGTGACGCCTACGTCGATCACCCCAGTTTTGGCATGGCGGTGATCGGCCGGATGCTGGAGTCGCAGGGTTTTCGGGTCGGGATCATTGCGCAGCCCGATTGGCAAAGCGCCGAGCCCTTCAAGGTGTTGGGCAAGCCGAATTTGTTCTTTGGCGTCACCGCCGGGAACATGGATTCGATGATCAACCGCTACACCGCTGATCGCAAGATTCGCTCGGACGACGCTTACACGCCCGGCAATGTCGGTGGCAAGCGGCCAGATCGGGCCTCGCTGGTCTATGCGCAGCGCTGCAAAGAAGCTTGGAGCGATGTGCCCATCATCATGGGCGGCATCGAGGCCAGCTTGCGCCGCATTGCGCATTACGACTATTGGCAAGACAAGGTGCGTCGCTCGATGGTGGTGGACGCCAAGTGCGATTTGCTGCTCTACGGCAACGCCGAGCGCGCCATCGTCGAGATTGCGCATCGCCTGAGCCGGCGCGAGCCGGTACAAAACATCACCGATGTGCGCGGCACGGCCTTTGTGCGGCGCAGCGATGATCCGACCGCCCAAGGCTGGTTTGAGATCGACTCGACCCAAGTCGATATGCCGGGCCGCATCGACGAACACATCAACCCCTACCAAACCACCGCTGAACAAGCGGCGGCCCAAGGCAGCAGTTGTGCCAAGGAAGAAGGGCAGGGGGCAGCAACGACGCCACCCAGCGACGCGCTCTACAAAACCATCACCTTTGTGCCCGCGCCGCAGCTCAGCGGCCGCATCAAGCTGCCGCCGCGTGACCAAACGGTGATCCGTTTGCCCTCCTATGAGCAAGTCAAGAGCGATCCGGTGCTCTATGCCCACGCCAGCCGCGTGCTGCACCTAGAAACCAACCCCGGCAACGCCCGCGCACTGGTGCAGCGCCACGGTGAGGGTGCCAGTGCGCGTGATGTCTGGATCACTCCGCCACCGATCCCGCTCAGCACCGCTGAGATGGATCACGTCTTCGATCTGCCCTACGCCCGCGCGCCGCATCCGGCTTACGCCGATGAGCTGGGCGGCCATGACGGCGTGACCAAAATCCCGGCGTGGGAAATGATCCGCTTCAGCGTCAACATCATGCGGGGCTGCTTTGGCGGCTGCACCTTCTGCTCGATCACTGAGCACGAGGGCCGCATCATCCAAAGCCGCTCCGAAGACTCGGTGATCCAAGAGATTGAGGCCATTCGCGACAAGGTCAAGGGCTTCACCGGCGTAATCTCGGACTTGGGCGGCCCCACGGCCAACATGTATCGCATCGGCTGCAAATCGCCGGCGATTGAGGCCGCTTGCCGCAAGCCGTCGTGCGTTTGGCCGGATGTCTGCCAAAACCTCAACACCGACCACGGCCCACTGATCAAGATGTACCGCCGCGCCCGGGCCTTGAAGGGCGTGAAGAAGATTTTGATCGGCTCGGGCCTGCGCTACGACTTGGCGATCAAATCGCCCGAGTACATCCGCGAGCTGGTGACGCACCACGTTGGCGGCTACTTGAAGATCGCCCCGGAGCACACCGAAGAAGGGCCGCTGTCCAAGATGATGAAGCCGGGCATCGGCACCTACGACCGCTTCAAGCAGCTGTTTGACAAGTTCAGCCTAGAGGCGGGCAAGAAGCAATTCTTGGTGCCGTACTTCATCGCCGCGCACCCCGGCACCAGCGACGAAGACATGATGAATTTGGCCATCTGGCTGAAGAAAAATGGCTTCCGCGCCGATCAAGTCCAGACCTTCTACCCCAGCCCGATGGCCACCGCCACCGCGATGTACCACTCGGGGCGCAACACCCTGCGCAAGGTCACGCGCAGCGGCGCGGATGCGGTGGACATCGTGCGCGGCGACAAGCGTCGCCGCTTGCACAAAGCGTTCTTGCGCTATCACGACGCCAACAACTGGCCCTTGCTGCGCGAAGCGCTCCAGGCGATGGGCCGCGCCGACTTGATCGGCAACGGCAAGCAGCACCTGATCCCAACGTGGCAGCCGGCCACCGACGGCTCGTATGAAAGTGCGCGGCGCAAAAATTCCACCCCCGCACCCCGCCCAAGCCCCGGCCGTGTTCTGACCCAACACACCGGCTTGCCGCCGCGTGCAGGCACGGGAACCGCCACCGCCACCGCCACCGCCAAGAAACGGCGCTGAAGGTTATTGGCCATGCGTATCGAAGACATCCGCCAACGGCTGCGGGCTTTGGGGGCCAAGACCTGCCACGAAGAGCGGGTCTTGCGGCGCTGGGCCCAAGCCCAGCCCCAAGAGGGCGGTCGGCGGCGGGCGGAAGACTTTTTGCCGCTGGAGCTGCGCGACGCTTGGCCCGCGCTGGCCGCTGAGCTGGCGGCTTTGGCGCGGGTGCATTCGGTGCATCCGGGCGAAGACGGCTCGGCGCGGCTGCTGATCGAGCTGGGTGACGGGCAAAGGGTTGAAAGCGTGCTCTTGCCGCGCGACGGCTTGTGCGTCTCAACCCAAGTGGGCTGTGCGGTCGGCTGTGTCTTTTGCATGACCGGCCGCAGTGGCTTGTTGCGTCAACTGGGCAGCGCCGAGATCGTGGCCCAAGTGGTGCTGGCGCGGGCGCTGCGCCCGGTCAAAAAAGTGGTTTTCATGGGCATGGGCGAGCCGGCCCACAACCTCGACAACGTGCTGGAAGCCATCGAGCTGCTTGGCACCTTGGGCGGTATCGGCCACAAGAACTTGGTGTTCTCCACTGTGGGCGACGCGCGCGTTTTTGAGCGACTGCCCCAAGGCGTGGTCAAGCCCGCGCTGGCGCTGTCCTTGCACACCACCCGGCCGGAGCTGCGCGTACAGCTGCTGCCGCGCGCGCCGCGTATGGACCCGGTCGATCTGATCGAACAAGGCGAGCGCTACGCCCGCGCCACCGGCTACCCCATCCAAGTGCAGTGGACCTTGATCGAAGGTGTCAACGACAGCGAGGCTGAACTTGATGCCTTGGTGGCGCTGCTGCGTGGCAAGTACGCCATGCTGAACTTGATCCCCTTCAACACGGTCGAGGCCGACGGCCTGGACTTCAAGCGCCCGAGTTGGGAGCGCGCGGCTGAGCTGGCGCGCAGCCTGCATCGGCGCGGGGTGCTGACCAAGCTGCGCCAGTCAGCGGGGCAGGATGTGGATGCGGGTTGCGGGCAATTGCGCGCCCGTGAGGCGGTTCAGCCGGTGGTTTTTCAGCGGCCTTGATTTATCGGCCCGGTTTTCTGAGCGGGATCTGGCGCATCATTTTTTCATCGGCTTCACGGACGCGCCGGCACAGGCTGAGCGAGATGTTCGACAGGATCAAGATGAACTGATCGACGTCGTATTCGCGGATGCTGCGCAGGCTGGTGGCGGCGATCTCGATGGCCACGCAGCTGGTTTTGGCGCAGATCGTGGCGCTGCGCGGTGCGCGCTCAATCAGGGCCAGCTCCCCGAAGGAATGCCCAGCCTCCAGCAGACCGAGATCGAAACGATCGCTTGGCCCCAAGGCATCACGCTCCAAGCCGTGGTCTTCCCAGACCTTGGTGACACTGGCCAAGCCCGATTCGAGCACGTACATATGCGCGGCTTCATCGCCTTGGCGGCAGAACAACTCACCCGCACGCAAGCTGACGATGCGTGCTTCGCTCAGCAGCTTTTGCACCGTGTCCGCCCGCAGCCCCTGAAAAAGGGCCATCTGTTGCAGCAAGCCGATCCTTGGGTCCAAGGCTGCCGCCTGTGCGGCCTGCGCTGCGGTTTGCGGTGCGGTTCGACCGCCACCCAAACTGGCCAAAACGCGCTGCAAAGGGTTGAGCTGTGCGTTGGTCATGTGATGAAACTCCGCTGTGGACATGGGTACAGATCAATTTTACGTGGGTATCATCCGCGACCATGCTGATTCATCCCCAATTCGACCCTGTGGCCCTTCATCTGGGGGTCTTCCAGATCCACTGGTATGGCCTGACCTACATGGCGGCCTTCGGGTTGTTTTACTGGCTCGGTCTGCGCCGTTTGTCGCATCCGGCGTTCGCCACCCAAGGTTCGGCGTGGACAGCGCGAGACATCGAAGACCTGCTCTTCTACGGCGTGCTCGGCGTGGTGCTGGGCGGTCGGCTGGGCTACGTGCTGTTTTATAAGTTCGACCACTACCTCGCGCACCCGCTCGATATCTTTGCCATCTGGAAGGGCGGCATGGCCTTTCATGGCGGTTTGCTGGGGGTGATTGTCGCGATGGCACTTTTTGCCCGCCAGCGCCAGCGCAGCTTTCTAGAGGTGACCGATCTGATCGCCCCGTGCGTGCCCACGGGCTTGGCGTGTGGGCGCATCGGCAACTTCATCAACGGTGAACTCTGGGGCCGGGCTGCCGACCCGGCGCTGCCGTGGGCGATGGTCTTTCCGCAGTCCGGCGTAGCGTGGCCGCGCCACCCCTCGCAGCTCTACCAGTTCGCCTTGGAAGGCATGCTGCTCTTTGTGCTGCTGTGGTTCTATGCCCGCCGCACCTTGCCGGCGCAACACACGCAGGCGAATGGTTCAAGCCGCGTCGTTTGGGGCCGAGTCTCCGCCGCCTTCTTGGTCGGCTACGGCAGTTTCCGCTTCATCGCTGAATACTTCCGCGAACCCGACGACTTCCTCGGTTTGCTGGCCTTGAGCCTCAGCATGGGTCAGTGGCTGTGCCTGCCGATGATCGCCCTGGGTTTGGGGATGTTCTGGTTCACGAGGACGACCCGCCGAGTGGGTGGTTAAGGCCTAGGCATGAAAAAGGCCGTCTTGCGACGGCCTTGGCTTGTGGACGGCGTGAGGTGTTTACGGTGCCGGTTGGGTGATGGTGTTCATCTGGAGCGCCACTTGGGTGTTGGCCAAGATGCGGCCGTTGAGGACGGCACCGGTTTGAAGGATGCCTTGCGTGTTGCTCAGGATGATGCCGTTGAAGGTCGAGTAGGTGCCCAGGGTTGCGCCGGTACCGCCGCCGACTTGCCAGAACACGTTCGAGGCCTTGGCCCCGCCAGCCAGAACCACCTTGACACCCGCAGGCAGGCTGCCTGCCGAGGCGATGCTGAGGTCACCTGTGATCTGGAAGATCCAAACGGCATTCGGGTTGCCCAGAGCATCAAGGGTGACGTCGGTATTGATGGTGACAGCGGTGCTCCACTTGTAGAGGCCCGGGGCGATGGTCAGGCCGCCGATGGCCCCGCCTGCCAGTTCGGTGGCGGTGGGCAGGGTTCTGCCAGCGGCATCAAGGTAGGCCACGCCCATATCAAGGATGGCGTTATCCACAATCGTCTTGTTGGCCCCTGGGCCGGCCTTGACGCAAGTGGTGTTGCCGTTGCCGACGTAATTGGCGTCCACCGTGTAGATGAAGCCAGTCACTTCAGGGCAGGACACCAACACCGTCGTCCCCGCAGCCGGACTCACACCGATGTTGCCGGTGATGATGGAGGCGGGCACATCCGTGATGGTGGTCTTGGCCAGAATCACGAAATTACCGGCGGTGCCGAGATTCACGGGCAGCAGACCTTGAACGACGACGCTGGCGGTGGTGAAACTCCAGACCACCGGAGAAAGCATGGCGATACCACTCAGGCTCTTGGCGGCAGTTGATACCGTGGCGGTGTAATTCATGCCGGGCGTCAGGCTGGCCACGGTGGGCTTGAACGTGGCTATCTTGTGGGTGGCATCCAAGCTCACAGTACCCGGCACATTGATATTGCCGACGGTTTCCTTGAGACTAAAAGTCAGCAGCGGGGAAAGGATGCTGGCTGGATCAATGGCTATATTGAAAGTGGCCGTTGGACTATAAACATCGACCACATTCAAGCTGTTTCTTATCGAGACAGGAATATTGGTGGCGAGATTGTTGGGGCTGGTTGAAAGTACCGATGGGATGGTGGTATCGACGGGAACAATGGGTGTGGCCACCGCGTTATTACCCCCGCCGCAGCCGCCAATGACGAGCGATGAAATAAAAGCCATCAACCACAGAATTATTCTGGAAGAGCTTGTCAATCTGGACATACATTTCTCCTTTTCATGGGGTATTGAAAGGTATCTATACCCCAGCGAGCGCCACCGATGATTGGGTGCCGTGAGCGTGAGGCCCACCATAAGCCTGCTTGGGCAGAAACTCGGTGTGTTGGCCCACACAAGGGAAAAATGTCTAAAAATGGCGATCGACGGTTCAAGACGCTGGCAGCAAGCGGTCGTATTCCTTTTTGACCACGGCGTAGCACTCGCAAGTGCGCTGCTCTAGGCCCGGGCGGTCGAGCACGGTGATCAAGCCGCGTCGGTAATGGATCAGCCCAGCGGCTTGCAGATGCCCCGCAGCTTCGGTGACGCCTTCGCGGCGCACCCCCAGCATGTTGGCGATCAACTCTTGCGTCATGGCCAGCTCGTTCGAGGGCAGTCGATCCAGACTCAGCAGCAGCCAGCGGCACAGTTGCTGATCCAGCGAGTGGTGGCGGTTGCAGACGGCGGTCTGTGCCATCTGGGTGATCAGGGCTTGGGTGTAGCGCAGCAGCAAGTGCATCGCGGGGCCGGCCCGGTTGAACTCCTGCAACATCAGGCTCGACTTGAGCCTGAAGCCTTGGCCCGCGCTTTGCACCACGGCTCGGCTCGGGGTGGATGCGCCGCCCATGAAGAGCGAGATGCCCACCAAGCCCTCGTGGCCGACCACCGCGATCTCGGCCGAGGCGCCGTCTTCCATCACATACAGCAGCGAGACGATGGCGGTGGTGGGGAAGTAGACGTGGCTCAAGGTGCTGCCGGATTCGTAGAGCACTTGGCCCAGCGGCATCTCGACCGCCTCAAGTTGGCCTTGCCAGCGCGCCCATTCGGCCTCGGGCAGGGCGGCCAGAAGTTGATTCTGGCGCGCGTTGCGGGGGTCGTTCGGGTTCGATAAATCGGTCATACGCGGCTCCAACGCTTAGGCCTTGCAGAAGTCACCCACCGCAGACCTAGCGCCTGCGGTGGATGTGGTGGACTCATCGGCCGCGAGTATAGGAGGGCGGCTTGGTCCCTGACGGTGCGCTGACGTACAGACAAAAAGCGTCGGAGCTGCGCAGACTTGGCCCGCCTACAAGACCAAATCGAGGAGCATCGACATGACCAAAATCCGCAAACTCACCAGCCAAAACCTCTATCAAATGGCGGAGGATGCTTTTACCGCTGAAGGGGGGGCGATCTTTCAGGGCGCTGTTCGGTCGGCCACAGCAGTGGCTGTTCAGTGGGAGTTGGATCGGGTGATGAGTGAGTTCTCGATTCGCCGCATCGGCCCTGGCTTTGAATGCCACGGCGAACACCATGAGTGCCTTCATGACGCAGTGAGGTATGCATGGTCGTTGCGCACCGCCGCCCCGATCAGTCCGCCCGCTCACAGCCCGGAAAAAAACATCCCGAGCGCCGCCGACCGGCAAGTCATGACTTCTATGGGGATCGAATTTGCGGCCGGGCGCTATCGCGTGGTCATGCACTGCGACCATTTGAATGAGGCCGTGGATTACGCCAGCTTGGTCATGAGGAAGGCCCCTCACGATATCGTTCAATCAACAGCCGTGAGGGTGGCCTCATGAACCCCATCACCTTATTTATCACGGCCATCTTGGCCGCACTGAGTGCGGCGATGGCCTCCATGGGGTATCCGTCCACAGCGGTGTTGCTGGGTATTGCGGCGCTGCTGGTCGCGTCGTCCTTGAAGATGGCCAACACGTGGCAGAAGTTCGTCGTGCTGCGCGCCGGCAAACTGCACAGCATCCAAGGGCCGGGGCTGTTCATGATCATTCCGGTTGTGGATAGCGTGGTGGCGGTGATTGACGAGCGCATCCAGACCACCGCGTTCAACGCCGAGCAGGCCCTGACGCGTGACACGGTGCCGGTCAATGTGGACGCGATCATCTTCTGGCATGTCTATGACGCCCAAAAAGCGGCTTTGGCGATCACCGATTACCACCAAGCCATCGACCGTGTGGCGCAGACCTCGCTGCGCGAAATGATCGGTGCGTCGATGCTGGCGGCGCTGTTGTCGGATCGCAAGGAAACCGACCGGCAGTTGTGTGAGGACATTGGCCGCAAGACCATGGCTTGGGGCGTGACGGTCAGCTCGGTCGAGATCCGTGATGTGGCGATCCCTGAAGCCTTGTACGACGCGATGTCACGCCAAGCTCAGGCTGAGCGCGAAAAGCAAGCCCGCATCATCTTGGGGGCGGCCGAGGCTGAGATCGCTGGCAAGTTTGTCGAAGCGGCCAAGATCTACGCGGGCTACCCCGCTGCCCTGCAATTGCGCGCGATGAACATCATCTATGAGACCACCAAGGAGCGCGGGGCGACGATTCTGATGCCCACCAGCATGGTCGATAGCATGAGCCCGCTCACGGTGGTGGCCGCTGCACTTGGGGTGCAAAGCGGGCTGACGCATCAGTCCTTGCCCACCATCGCGCCAGCATCCACCCAAGCGTCGAACTGAGCAGCGCTTAGCCCCCCCACGCGCAAGGCGGCTTCGCGCAGGCTCAAGCCCTCTTGATGGGCGACCTTGGCCATCTGGGCGGCGCGGTCGTAGCCGATATGCGGCGTCAGCGCCGTCACCAGCATGAGCGATTGATCCAGCAAGGCTTGGGTGCGGGCGCGGTTCACCAAGAGGCCTTCGACGCAGTGCGCAGCAAAACTGCGCATCGCATCGCTCAGCAGCCGCAGGCTGTCGAGCACGTCGTAGGCGATCAAGGGCTTGTAGACATTCAGCTCGAAGTGGCCTTGGCTGGCCGCAATGCCAATGGCCACGTCGTGGCCCATCACTTGCGCGCAGACCATCGTCAGTGCCTCGATTTGGGTCGGATTGATCTTGCCCGGCATGATCGAGCTGCCCGGCTCGTTCTCGGGCAAGTGCAATTCGCCCAAGCCCGCACGTGGGCCGCTGCCCATGAGCCGGATGTCGTTGGCGATTTTGGTCAGCGCCACCGCCAACATCCTGAGCCCGCCGTGCAGGGCCACCAAGGCTTCGTGCCCAGCCAAGGCGGCAAAGCGGTTCTCGGCCACCGTCAAGGGGGCGTTGAAGCGCGCCGCCAGCGTGGCCGCCACCCGTGTACCAAAGTCGGGGTGGGTGTTTAGGCCCGTGCCCACCGCTGTGCCGCCGATGGCCAGTTGATGCACCGCTGGCAGCGCGTGGTGCAAGGTGGCTTCGGCCAGCGCCAGTTGCGCCGCATAGCCGCCGAACTCTTGCCCCAAGGTGATCGGGGTGGCGTCTTGCAAGTGGGTGCGGCCGATCTTGAGCGTGGCGCTCCACGCTTGTGCTTTGGCTTCGAGCGCGCTGCGTAGCGTTGTTAACGCAGCCAGCAGCGGTTGCATCTGGCTGATCGCCGCGATGTGCATGGCGCTGGGAAAGACATCGTTCGACGACTGGCCCCGGTTCACATCGTCGTTCGGATGCACCGCCACGCCGTGTTGCTCGGCGCAGAGCCGGGCGATCACTTCGTTGACATTCATGTGGCTTTGGGTGCCCGAGCCGGTCTGCCAGACCGAGAGCGGAAAGGCGCTGTCCCACGTTCCTGCGGCGACTTGGGCCGCAGCGGCGGCGATGGCTTCGGCTTTGCGCGCCTCCAGCAGGCCAAGATCGCGGTTGACCTCGGCCGCAGCCCGTTTGATCTCGGCCATGGCGTGGATCAGGCCCAAGGGCATGCGCTGCTCGCCGATGGCAAAGAAGTGCCGGCTGCGTTCGGTCTGCGCGCCCCACAGCGCTTCAGCAGGCACCTCGATGGGGCCAAAGCTGTCGGTTTCGATGCGGTTCATGGCGCAGCGTTGAGCAGTTGGCGCAGCACGTAAGGCAAGATGCCGCCGTGCCGGTAGTAGCGCATCTCGACGCTCGTGTCGATGCGCAGCAGCACGCTGACGCTGCTGATGTAGCCGTCGGCGTGCTGGATACGCAACGTCAAAGACTGTCTGGGCTCAAGGAGCGCTTCGACCCCGAGCAGATCAAAGCGTTCGTCGCCGCGCAGCCCCAGACTTGCGGCGCTGTCCTCGCCCTTGAACTGCAAGGGCAGCACGCCCATGCCGACCAAGTTGGCGCGGTGGATACGCTCGAAACTGCGCGCCACGACGGCCCGGATTCCCAGCAAGCGCGTGCCCTTGGCGGCCCAGTCGCGGCTGGAGCCGGTGCCGTATTCCTCGCCCGCAAAGAGGATCGTCGGTGTGCCGGCTTGTTGGTAGGCCATGGCTGCGTCGTAGATGAAACGCTGCCGCCGTTCGGGCTGTGAGAGCGTCAAACCGCCCTCGATGGGTTGCTTATCTGGCCCCAACGGCAGCATCAGGTTGCGCAAACGCGGGTTGGCAAAGGTGCCGCGCAGCATCACTTCATGGTGACCCCGGCGCGAACCATAGCTGTTGAAATCCTTGGCCGGGATGCCCAAGCTGCGCAGATAAGCCCCTGCGGGTGAATGCTCATCAATGGCACCTGCTGGGCTGATGTGGTCGGTGGTGACCGAGTCGCCCAAGATCGCCAAGGCCCGCGCCCCGTGGAGGCTCGCCACGGGTGCCGGGGTGAGGGTGAAGTCGTCAAAGAAAGGCGGGCGGGCGATGTAGCTGGAAGGCTCCCAGTTGAAAACCCCGCCACTGGGGGCGGCAATGCGCGCCCACAAGGGGTTGGGCTGCTCATCTTGGTAGAGCCGCTGGTAGGTTGCAGGGTCGGTGGCTTGGCGCAGCGCCGTGCTGAGGTCTTTCGGGCTGGGCCAGATGTCGCGCAAGTACACCGGGCGGCCGTGGGGATCTTGTCCAAGCGGCTCACTGGTCAGATCAATCCCCACCCGTCCGGCCAAGGCGAAGGCCACCACCAGCGGCGGGCTCATGAGGAAATTGGCCTTGATGGCGGGATGGATGCGCGCTTCGAAGTTGCGGTTGCCCGAGAGCACCGCGCTACAGATCACATCCTCGCGTTGAATCAGCGCTTCGAGGTGGGCCTCCAGCGGCCCAGCATTGCCGATGCAGGTGGTGCAGCCGTAGGCCACGACCCGAAAACCCAGCGTCGCCAAGGGGGCGAGCAGACCGGCCTTGTCGAGGTAGTCCGGGACCACGCGTGAGCCCGGAGCCAGCGAGGTCTTGATGTGTCCCCCCACCCGCAGGCCGCGTGCCACCGCGTTGCGGGCCAGCAGGCCGGCGGCCAGCATCACACTGGGGTTGGAGGTGTTGGTGCAGGAGGTGATCGCCGCGATCAGCACATCGCCATCGCTCAGGAGCGTGGTCTTTGACGGCTTTTCCCCGGTTCTTGTCAGGGCTATTTTGCCGTAGCCGCCATCGCTGGCCGGTGAGGCCAAAAGCGCTGCAAAGCGCTGTTTGAGCTCGGGCAGCGGGATGCGGTCTTGGGGGCGTTTGGGGCCAGCGACGCAGGCCGAGACTTGGCCCAAGGGGATGTCGATCACGCTGCTGTAGTCGATCTCGCCCGCGCGCGGCATGCCAAAGAGCTGCTGGGCTTGGAAGTAGCTGCGAAAAGCATCCACCTCTTGGGCGCTGCGGCCGGTGGCGGCGAGGTAATGGGCGGTTTCTTCATCGGGCGGAAAAAACCCCAGCGTGGCACCGTATTCCGGGGCCATGTTGGCGATGGTCGCGCGGTCGGGCAGGCTGAGGGCTGCTGCGCCGTCGCCAAAGAATTCAACAAACTTTCCCACCACCCGTGCCTTGCGCAGCCGCTCCGTGATCAGCAACACCAAGTCGGTGGCGGTGACACCAGGGCCCAGCCGGCCTATCAAATGCACGCCCACCACGTCGGGGGTGAGAAAGGACACCGGCTGGCCCAGCATGCCGGCTTCGGCCTCGATGCCGCCCACGCCCCAGCCGACGACGCCCAAGGCGTTGATCATGGTGGTGTGCGAGTCGGTGCCCACCAAAGTGTCGGGGAAGTAGAGCGCGCCGTGTCGGTTCACGCCACGCGCCAGAGATTCCAAATTGACCTGATGGACGATGCCCACGCCCGGTGGCACGACGCGGAAGGTCTCGAAGGCCTGCATGCCCCATTTGATAAAACGGTAGCGCTCGGCGTTGCGCTGGAACTCCAGCCGCATGTTCAGATCAAGCGCGTCTCGCTCCCGGAAGTGATCGACCTGCACCGAATGGTCCACCACCAAGTCCACCGGCACACAGGGTTCGATGCGCTGGGCGTCATGGCCCATGCGCAGCGCCACGTCGCGCATGGCCGCCAAGTCGCACAGCAGCGGCACGCCCGTGAAGTCCTGCAACAAGATGCGCGCCACCACAAAGGGGATCTCTTCGGTGCGATGTCCGGTGGGCTGCCAGTGGGCCAGTTGCTGGACATGGGCGGCGGTGATGCGCTCGCCATCGACATGGCGCAGCAGCGATTCGAGCACGATGCGCAACGACACCGGCAACCGGCCGACCGCAGCGATGCCCAGCGCTTCCAGCGCCACCAGCGAGTGCATCTGTCCCACCTCTCCCGAGGCCAGCGTAAAGGGTCGCAGCGTATCTTTGGGACGCAAGGGTGTGGCGGGCAAAGACATGACGAACTCCTAGTTGTGCCGCATGCTATCCCTGCGGATCCCGCCGACCTGCAACCGGCGCTGGCAGACTGCTGCTTTTTGACCACACGATGGCCACCATGACGTCAACTTCCAACCTTTCGACTTGCGACCTCTGCGATACCCACAAGGGCGACAGCAGCGGGGTTTTTCGGGTGCTACCGCCGGTGTTCCGCTCCTTCGGCGGCTTGCGCCGCTTTGCCGGCCCGGTGGTGACGGTCAAGTGCTTTGAGGACAACACCTCCGTCAAAGCCTTGCTCGAAAGCCCCGGCTTGGGTCGGGTGCTGGTGGTCGATGGCGCGGCCTCGCTGCGCCGGGCCTTGATCGGCGGCAACATCGCCGCCGCTGCGGCCAAAAACGGCTGGGCCGGGGTGGTGGTGGATGGCTGCGTGCGGGATGTGGCCGAGCTGGCCCAAGCGCACGTCGGCATCGTGGCTTTGGCCGCCATGCCGCTGCCGACCGAGCGCCGCCAAGCCGGTCAGGTCGATGTGGCGGTGCAAATTCAAGGCGTCTGGGTGCGTCCCGGCGACCACTTGGTGGCCGACGACGATGGCATCGTCGTCATGGCTGCGGTTTAATCGCTCCCTTTGAGAAAGAGTGCTGCCTTGAATACGTCCCTTCTGAATCCCGCTGTTGCTGCGACCCCTTTGGCCGACTGGCCAGCCTTGCGGGCGCAGATCGAGACGATCACCGAGCTTTATCCCGAAGCGGCCATGGCGCAGCTCGACGCCCAGCGCGCCACCCTGGCCGAGCCCATGGTGCAAGTGCTGGTCGATGTGGCGGCCGACCCTGAGCCAGCGTGCATGCCGGACTACGCCTTGCACATGCTGGCCATGCACTGGCTGGCCGTGGGCCGCGACACCCGTGCCTATGCGCCGCTGATCGCCATCGGTCGGCTCGACGCGCACTTGGTGATGGATGAGCTGCTGGGGGACGTGGTGCATCAAAGCTACGGCCGCTGCTTGGCGGCGGTTTGCGACGGCCATCTGGAGCCGTTCAAAACGCTGATCGAAGACGATAAGGCCTCGCTTTGGGTGCGCATGGCCGCGCTCGACGGCTGGGCGGTGCGCGTGCTCGAAGGCGACGCCGAGCGCGCTGAGCTGATCGCGTATTTGCAAGATTTGGGCACGCGCGAAGCCGAGCGCCAAACCGCGCTGCGCGCTGCCGGTCAAGGCCCAGCCCCCGCCACGGATGAAGATCTGGGTGATCTAACCTTGCTCGACGCCGTGGCGACGGTGGCGGCGGACATCAGCGCCCAAGAGCTGGGCCCGCAACTCAAGGCGTGGATCGACAGTGGCGTGTTGCACGAGGAATTCGCCGACTGGGCTTACCTTGAAAAGAACCTGAACACGCCCTTTGAAGAGCATGTGCGCGAAATGCGTGACAACGGTCGGGGCTACCCCGTCGATGTGCAAACCGAAGTGGCGTGGTGGTATCACGCCACCGAAGTTGAGGACGAAGGCGTCGGTGCGGCCTATGCCCGCGAAGCCTTGAGCGCGCTGCCGCGACCCTTTGTGCGCGAAATCCCCAAGGTCGGCCGCAACGACCCATGCCCCTGCGGCAGCGGCAAAAAGTACAAAAAGTGCCATGGGGCTTGAGGGCATGAGCGTGATGGAAGACACCCCAAGCACCGACGCCCTGACCTTGGCGCATTACGCCGAGCGGGCTTACCTGGAGTACGCCTTGAGCGTGGTCAAGGGGCGGGCGTTGCCGGATGTGTGCGACGGCCAAAAGCCGGTGCAGCGGCGCATTCTTTACGCCATGCATCGCATGGGTTTGGCCACTTCACGCGGCATGGCTGGGGCTAGCGGTGCTAGGCCTGTCAAGAGTGCGCGGGTGGTGGGCGATGTGCTGGGGCGTTTTCATCCGCACGGCGACCAAGCGGCCTATGACGCCATGGTGCGCATGGCGCAGGACTTTTCGCTGCGCTATCCGCTGATTGACGGCCAAGGCAACTTTGGCAGCCGCGACGGCGACGGTGCGGCGGCGATGCGCTACACCGAGGTGCGCTTGTCCCCGATGGCGCGCTTGTTGATGGACGAGATCGACGCCGGAACGGTCGATTTCATGCCCAACTACGACGGCTCGACCGAAGAGCCGCGCCAGCTGCCAGCGCGGCTGCCTTTTGTGCTGCTCAACGGTGCCAGCGGCGTGGCGGTCGGTTTGGCGACTGAGATCCCGAGCCACAACCTGCGCGAAGTGGCCGCCTTGGCGGTGGCGTTGCTGCGTGATGCGAGCTTGTCGGATGAAGCGATGTATGCGCTCGTACCGGCCCCGGATTTTCCTGGCGGCGCGCAGATCATCGCCAGCAGCGAAGAAGTGCAAGCGGCATACCGCAGCGGGCGCGGCTCGATCAAGGTGCGGGCGCGCTGGATCATCGAAGAGCTGGCGCGCGGGCAGTGGCAATGGGTGGTGACGGAGTTGCCGCCGGGCACCAGCTCGCAAAAAATTCTGGAAGAAATCGAGGCCCTGACCAACCCCAAGATCAAGCTGGGCAAGAAAGCGCTCACGCCCGATCAGGTGCAGCTCAAGGCCTTGGTGCTGAACGTGCTCGACGCCGTGCGCGATGAGTCGGGCAAAACGGCAGCGGTGCGCTTGGTGCTGGAGCCACGCAGCCGCACCACCGACGTCCAAGAGCTGATCGCGTTGCTGTTGGCCCACACCAGCTTGGAAACCTCGGTGCCGATCAACATGACCATGATCGGTCTGGACGGTCGGCCGGTGCAAAAGGGCTTGCGCACCATCGTGCAAGAGTGGCTCGACTTCCGCCAAGTCACGCTGCGGCGGCGCAGCCAGCACCGTTTGGATCGGCTGCTGGAGCGCATCCATGTGCTTGAAGGTCGGCAGATCGTTTGGCTGAATCTGGACGCTGTGATCCGCGTGATCCGCGACAGCGACGAGCCCAAAGCCGCTTTGATGGCGCAGTTCGCCCTGAGCGAGCGCCAAGCCGACGACATCCTTGAAATCCGTCTGCGTCAACTCGCCCGCTTGGAGCATTTGAAGATCGAGCAGGAGCTGGCCCAGCTGCGCAGCGAGCAGCAGCAGTTGGAAAACCTGCTGGCGCACCCTGAGGTTTTGCAGCGTCACATGATTCGGGAGATCGAGGCCGACGCCAAGCAGTACGGTGACGAGCGCCGCACCTTGATTCAGGCCGAGAAAAAGACCGTGACTGAACTGAAAGTGCTCGACGAGCCGGTGACGGTGGTGATCAGCCAAAAGGGCTGGGTGCGCAGCCGCCAAGGCCATGGGCACGAGGCCAGCGCCTTTGCGTTCAAGGCGGGCGATGGCTTGTACGCCACCTTCGAGTGCCGCAGCGTCGATCCGCTTTTGGTGCTGGGCAGCCACGGCCGGGTCTACACCGTGGCCGTCAGCAGTTTGCCGGGCGCGCGCGGCGACGGCCAGCCGATCACCAGCTTGATCGACCTTGAGCCCGGCACCCAGCCGCTGCACTACGTGGCCGCCGCGCCCGAGACGCGCTTTTGGTTGGCCCAGAGCGGTGGCACCGGCCTGATCGCCAGCGTGGCCGACATGGTGAGCCGTCAAAAGGGCGGCAAGAGCTTCCTGAGTCTTGAGCCCGGCGAGCAGCCGCTGCGCCCCATGCGCCTCAGCGCCAGCCACACCCAAGCGGCGTGCCTGAGCCGCAGCGGTCGCTTGTTGGTCTATCCGCTGACGGAGCTGAAGCACCAACCCGGCGGCGGCCGAGGCCTGACCCTGATCGGGGCCACCGACCCGCTCACTGACCCGCTGATCGCCGTCCAACCCTTCCACCTGAGCCTGCGCCTCACCGGCCAAGGCCGAGGTGCCAAAGCGCGCGACGACGAGCTCAAAGGCGCCCGCCTCGCCACCCACACCGCCAAACGCGCCCGCCCTGGCGTGGTGGTGGCCGGGTTTGTGAAGGTGGAGGCGATGGCCGAAATCTGACCCCCCATCCAAATCCAGCCCTCACCCCTGGACCCTCTCCCGCGTTTGCGGGCGAGGGGAGTGTTTTTTACCGTTCGCCCTGAGCTCGGTCGAAGGGACCGTGTCAAGCGGGCAGGGCTTCGACAAGCTCAGCCCAAAAGGTTGGGGTGAGGGTTCCACCATAATTACGGGTTGACCCTCATGGTTTGGACCGATGGATGCTTCTTTGATTTCTGCGCCGCAAGGGCTTGTGGCGAGCGACTTGGTGGCGCGCAGTTTGCGTCATGTGTGGCATCCGTGTACCCAGATGAAGCGGGCGTCGGAGCACAGTCCGCCGTTGCCGATCGTGCGCGGCACGGGGCCGTGGTTGATGGATGCTGATGGGCGGCGCTACTTTGATGCCATCAGTTCGTGGTGGGTCAATTTGTTTGGGCACGCCGATGCGCGGCTGAACGCGGCGTTGAAGGATCAGCTCGATACGCTCTCGCACGTCATGCTGGCCGGGTGTACCCACGCGCCGGCGGTGGATCTGGCCGAGGCGTTGTCGAACCGCACCGGCGGGGTGTTGGGCCATGCTTTTTATGGCAGCGACGGGGCCTCAGCCATCGAGATCGCGCTCAAGATGAGTTTTCACGCTTGGCGCAATCTGGGCCAAGGCGCGCGGCGCGAGTTTGTGTGCTTGCGCCAGAGCTATCACGGCGAAACCTTGGGCGCGTTGGCGGTGACGGATGTGGCGATTTTTCGCGATGCTTATGACCCGTTGCTCATGCGCGCGCATCTGGTCGATAGCCCCGATGCGCGCCAGGTCGAGCCGGGCGAGCGCCCTGAGGACGTGGAAGCCCGGGCGTTGGCCGATCTGGAGCGCTTGCTGCAAGCACGCGGGCCGCACATTGCGGCCGTGATCATCGAGCCCTTGGTGCAGTGCGCCGCAGGTATGGCGATGCATGCGCCGAGCTATGTGCGCGGCGTGCGGGCACTGTGCGATGCCTTTGGGGTGCATTTGATCGCCGATGAAATCGCGGTGGGTTGTGGGCGCAGCGGCACCTTTTTTGCCTGCGAGCAAGCGGGCATCTGGCCGGACTTCATCACCTTGTCCAAAGGCATCACCGGCGGCTATTTGCCGTTGTCGGTGGTGCTGACGCGCGACGCTGTGTACCAAGCGTTTTGGGACGACAGCATGGCGCGGGGGTTTTTGCATTCGCATTCCTACACCGGCAACCCGCTGGCGTGCCGGGCCGCGACCACCGTGCTGCAACGCTTTGCCGACGACGACGTGCTGGCACGCAACGCGCTGCTCAGCCAAGGGGTGATGCCCACGTGGTCGGCCGCTTTGGCCGGGGACGAGCGCGTTACGGCCTTGCGTCAGCGCGGCATGATCTGGGCCTTTGATGTCAGCCCTGAGCGCGCCGGCGTGGATTTTTCGGAGCGTTTCCACCAAGCGGGTCGGCGTCATGAACTGATGATCCGGCCCATCGGTCGCACGGTGTACGTCATGCCGCCGTATCTGCAAGCGGCTGAGGTCTACGTTGATATGGCCGAGCGCGTGCTGGCGACCCTTGACGAGGTGGTGCCGCGATGAGTGTTTTGAGGGGTGGCTTGCTCGGCACGCTGGCCGAGCAGCTCCAAGCCCGGCGCGATCAGCATGCCTACCGCAGCCTGCGCGTGGCCGAGAGCCCGTGCGGGCCGCATCAGCGCTTGCGCGCCGAGAACGGCTTGGTGGTTGAACGCTTGGCTTTTTGCAGCAACGACTATCTGGGCTTGGCCCATCACCCGGCGCTTATCGACGCTTTGGCTGAAGGTGCTCGGCGCTTTGGTGCGGGCAGCGGGGCGTCGCACCTGATCAACGGTCACAGCCGTGCCCATGCGGATCTGGAGGATCAGCTGGCGCAGCTGATGTCGCCGTGGGTGCCCGGCGCGCGCGCGCTGTTTTTCTGCACCGGCTACATGGCCAACTTGGCGCTGCTGACGGGCCTGGCCAGCGCCGGGGATCGCAGCACGACGCTGTTTTGCGAAAAGCTCAATCACGCTTCGCTGATCGACGGGGCCAAGCTTTCGGGCGCGCAGGTGCAGCGTTATCCGCACGCTGACACAGTGCGGCTGGGCGCTTTGCTGGCGCAGAGCACGGCGGGGTTGAAGATCATCGTCACCGACGCGGTCTTCAGCATGGACGGCTGCCTAGCGCCCTTGGCTGAACTGCTGGCGCTGGCCGAGACGCACGACGCTTGGCTGGTGGTGGACGACGCCCACGGCTTTGGCGTGCTCGGGCCGCAGGGGCAGGGCAGTTTGGCTGAGTTGGGTTTGCGCAGCGAGCGGCTGATCTACATGGGCACCTTGGGCAAGGCGGCTGGTGTAGGCGGCGCGTTTGTGGCGGCGCATCCGCTGTTGATCGAATGGCTCATCAACAGCGCTCGGCCCTACATCTACACCACCGCTGCGCCGCCAGCGGTGGCCTTTGCGCTTCAAACCAGCCTGGATCTGATCACTGGGCCCGAAGGGGCTGCCCGCCGCACCGCGTTGCGCGCGCGCATCACGCAGCTGCGCAGCCACTTGCCGGCAGCTGTGGCGGGCCGGGGTTGGCGACTGCTGGATTCCCCAACCGCGATTCAACCCTTGGTGGTGGGCGACAACGCCACTGCGCTGGCCTTGACGGCGGCTTTGGAGGCTCACGGCCTGTGGGTGCCGGCGATTCGGCCGCCCACCGTGCCGGTGGGGGCGGCGCGGCTGCGCATCGCCCTGAGCGCCGCGCACACCGAAGCGGATGTGGCGCACTTGGTGCAAGTTCTGCATGCCCTGCATGTCTTGCAGGAGGGCGCTCCATGAACCGCCCCATGAGTCGTCCCATAAACCCCACCTTGCGCGGCTGTTTTGTCGCGGGCACCGACACCGACGTGGGCAAGACCTGCATCAGCGCCGCCTTGTTGCATCTGCTGGGCCGCCAAGGCTGGCGCTGCGCCGGGCTCAAGCCCATTTCCGCTGGACAAGACGAGCGTGATGGCGCGTGGAGCAACGAGGATGTGCGCCTGTTGCAAGCCGCCTCCACCATGCCCTTGTCGAGCGCTCAAGTCGGGCCGGTGCAGTTTCGCCAGCCTTGCGCGCCACATATCGCCGCTGCCTTGTCCGGCCAAAACATCGCGCCGCATATCGGCCTCACGGCCGCCCAAGCCTTGATGGCCGCTGGGGCCGAGGTTTTGGTGGTCGAAGGGGTGGGCGGTTTTGCCGTGCCTTTGGCGGCTGACTTGTCTTGGGGCATGGACGATCTGGCCGCTGAATTGGCTTTGCCGGTCATCTTGGTGGTGGGCCTGCGTCTGGGCTGCCTGAACCACGCGCTGCTCACCGCGCAAGCGGTTGCCGCCCGGGGTTTGAAGCTGGTGGGCTGGGTGGCCAACACGGTCGATCCCGCCATGGCGCATCGCCAAAGCAACATCGAAGCACTCAAAGCGGGCTTGCAACGGCGTTATGGCAGCGTTTTTCTGGGTGAAGTGCCGCGTTTGACCGAGGTCACCCCCGTAGCGGTGGCAGCTTATTTGGATGGCGTCGCGCTGCGCCAAGCGTTGGATTTTGAAAAGGTAAGGCCATGACGACGAGCAGTAGTCCTTTGAGTAGTCCCTTGGTATGGAGTGAGGACTACTTTGGTGGGGCCTGGCTGGTGCGGGGTTTTGACGATGTGGAGCAGGGCTTGCGCGATGCGCGCCTGTCGGCACGGCGCACCGGCGGTTGGCTGCACAAGAACCAAGTCGAGGCGACCGAGCCCGCTGAGACGACCCAAGCGACCCAGGCGACCCAGGCGACCATTCGGCCCTTCCAAGGCATGTTGGCGCGGGCGCTGCTGTTTGTGGACGCGCCCGATCATGGGCGCTTGCGCGGCGTGATGATGGGCGCTTTCCAGCCCCATGCGTTGCAGGCGCTGGGTGAGCGTTTGCGCGCACAAGTGCGCCGCTTGCTTGACGAGATTGATACGAACGCACCGTTTGACTTTATCCAGCGCATTGCCCAGCCGGTGCCCGCCCAAGTGGTCTCACAGATGCTCGGGCTGGACTACACCCAAGCCGAAGCCGCTCTGCGGTCCGCGACCGATCTGGCCGCGTTCATCGAACACCCTGATCCTTCGCCCGAGATGATTCAGCGGGCACAGCGCTCGGCGCTTGCCATGGCGGGGCTTTGGCGGCAGTGGTTAACGGTGGATGCGGATGCTCCCGTCCAAGTGATGGATCCAAACGCCCCGGACGCTTTGCTGAGCCGCTTGCTGGCGGCCTACCGCGAGGGCCGGATCGAGAGCCGCGAAGAATTGTTGGCGCAGTGCGTGACGCTGCTCTTTGCCGGCCACGAGACCACGCGCCACTTGCTTGGGCTGGCGCTGGATGCCCTGCTGGCTGACCCGGCCTTGCGAGCTCAAGCGCAGCGCGACTCCGCCACGATGCGGCGTGCGGTGCGCGAGGTGTTGCGCCACAGCAGCCCGGTCAAGTACACCGCTCGGCGTGTGGGCGTGCCCTTCACGTGGCATGGCCAAGCACTGCGGCGCGGCGAGCTGGTGTTGTTGATGGTGGCGCAGGCCAATCGGGATGCCACGCATTTTCGCGCGCCCGATCAGCTTGATCTGCGCCGCGACGAAGGGATGCATCTGGCTTTTGGCGTCGGGCCGCACGTGTGCATCGGTGCGGCTTTGACGCAACTCGAAGCCGAGATTGTCTTGACCGAAGTTTTGACCCGCTGGCCGAACCTGCACCGCGTGGCGGGTGCTGTTCGGATCGAGAGCGGGCTGTATCAGGGCTGGCGGTCTTTGCCGGTGTCAGCTTCCTGATGATGGGCTGCCGGGGTTCCCGGCAGCGGCGGCAAGGTGGACATCCACCATGAGAGCCAGATTTGATTGGCTTCGGTCAACTCGGTGAGCAAGCGTTGTTGGTGCTGCATCAACGCCATCACGTCCCAGGGCGCAGCGCCCAGCGGAGTGTCTTCGTTGTCCAGCTTCAACGGCCAAGGGGTCCACCACGGGTTCATGTTCATCTCCTTGATGACAGGTCACACGGTTCGGAGTGATTCAGTGCGTGCGCATCATCGCTGAGGTTGCCAGTGCCCGCTAAACTTTTTCAAAGCTCCCTTAAGCCGACACAGGTGACAATCACATCATGAGAATCTTGCTTGCTGAAGACGATCCGCTCTTGGGCGATGGCCTGCGCGCTGGTTTACGCGCCCAAGGTTTCTTGGTGGACTGGGTGCGCGATGGCATCGCTGCGGAGCATGAGTTGCTGGGTAACCCCTACGCGGCGGTGGTGCTTGACTTGGGCCTGCCACGCATGGACGGCATGTCGGTGCTTGAGACCGTGCGGGCTCGGGGGGTGCAGGTGCCGGTGTTGGTCCTGACCGCCCGCGACGATGTGCGTGATCGGGTCGGTGCGCTGGATCTGGGCGCGGATGATTACGTCGTCAAGCCGGTCGATCTGCATGAGCTGGCTGCGCGCCTGCGGGCCTTGATCCGGCGCTCCAACGGCCAGACCCAAGACCGCTTGCAATGCAACGGGGTTGATTTGCATCTGGCCTCGCGCGAGGTTTGGGTCGATAACGAGTCGGTCAAACTCTCGACGCGTGAATTCAACCTCCTGCACGCCCTGATGCTGCGTCCCGGTCGGGTGCTGACCCGCGAGCAGCTAGAGAATCATCTCTACAGCTGGGGCGAAGAGGTCGGCAGCAACACCATCGAAGTTCACGTGCATCACCTGCGGCGCAAATTGGGCTCGCAGCGGATTCGCACGGTGCGCGGTGTGGGCTACGCCATCACCGTGGGGCCGGTGACCACGGCGGCGGATGACGACGAGTCTGATCCGGCCTCGTCCTCAGAGTCTGATCCGACGGTGCCCTGATGGTTTGGCGACCCAGGCTGCGTGCTGAGTCTTTGCAGGGGCAGTTGCTGCTTTGGGTGCTGACAGCGGTCACGCTGCTGTGGGCCACCGCGACGTTTTTCGCTTGGCGCGACGCGCGCTATCAAACCGATGAACTGCTTGACGGGCATTTGGCCCAAGCAGCGGCCATGTGGATCGTGCATTTTGGTGATGACGACGAGGTTCATCTGCATGGCGAGTTGCGCGTCGCCCCCACCTTGCATCGCTTTGCCCCCCGTATGGCCTTTCAGCTTTGGCACGACAACCTCTTGTTGCTTCGTTCCGCCAACGCCCCCACCGCATCATTGGGCTCCTTGAGCCGCGCCGGCTTTTCGGATGTTCAGATTGAACAGCAGCACTGGCGCGTGTTTGTGGCGCAGGCACCGGGGCATGAGACGGCCATCATGGTGGGCGAGTTGCGTGACGCTCGCCAAGAAATTGTCCAGACCATGCTGCGTGGCACCTTGCTGCCTTTGGCAGTGGTGTTGCCTTTGTTGGCGTTGGTGATCTGGTTGGCGGTGCGGCGTGCTTTGCTGCCGCTGCGTCGTTTGGGCTTGGTGGTGGCGGGTCGGCGAGCTGATCGCTTTGATCCGGTTGAGTTGAAAGACGCGCCCATCGAAATCCGCCCGCTGGTGGTGGCACTCAATGACTTGTTCGAACGCATCGAGCAATTGCTCGAATCTGAGCGTCGCTTTACCGCCGATGCGGCCCATGAGTTGCGCACGCCCATCGCGGCCATTCGAGCCCAAGCCCAAGCGGCGTTGACGGTTCAAGATGGGATGCAGCGGCGGCGTGCTTTGCAGTCCACCCTGGCCGGTTGTGACCGAGCCACTCGGGTGATCGAACAGCTGCTGACCTTGGCCCGCTTAGAGGCCAGCGTGGCTTTAGAAGGCAAGCGCTGTGATTTGACCGCCTTGGTGCGCGAAGAAATGGCGGAGTTGGCCGGGTTGGAACGGGCCGATCAGCATGATTTGCAGCTCGATGCGCCTGACCAAGCTTGGGTGCTGACGCAGCCGGGTTTGATGTCGATCTTGGTCCGCAACCTGACCGACAACGCCTTGCGCTACAGCCCGGCGGGCTCGGTGGTGCGTGTGCTGATCGAGGCCGTGGGGCCGGAGAAGGTGCAGCTTGTGGTCGAGGACAGCGGCCCGGGCATGACGGCCGAACAACGGCAACGCTTGGGGGAACGCTTTTTCCGGGTGACGGGCAACCAAGCCAGTGGCAGCGGCTTGGGCTGGTCGATCGTGCGCCGCATCAGCACCGCCGTGGATGCGCAGGTCAGCGTCGATGCTTCAGCCGATTTGGGCGGACTGAAGGTAAGCGTGTTGTTGACGGCGCAGCGGACGGCTTAGCGAATTTCGAGCTGATCCAGCTCGGCTTGCTGGCCGGTGTAGTGCAGCACGCAGGTGTAAAAAAGCCGTGTGCGGGCCGCATGAGGGTTGATACGGGTGATCTCACCGTCCACCAGCCATTGCGCATCGGTGCTGCTGACATGCAGCTCGCGGTCCGCATCGAAGCTGGCTCCAGCGGGGAACTGATCAGATTGACGCGCGAACTTTTGACAGTCAGCCACCGCTTGCTGGCGCGTGATGGTGATCGTGTCGTCGCCGCCATTGAGCCAAACGGATAACTTGGGGAACACCACCGTCCACGTCAAGACGCCCAAAGTGACGAAGAGTGCGCTGGTACCCAAGACCCAGCCCAGTACTCGGCGGCGGCGTCCTAGACTGCCAATCACTTGGGCATCGGGGTGATGGCGTTGCAGGGATCGAAGGCCTTCTTCTGAGCCCGCTGGTACCAAGTCGATGCGGTGACACACCGTACAGAGTTTGCCGCTGCCACCCGCAATGCCCAGCACACTGACCCAATGGGGTAACAAGTAGCGCAGGCTGGCCATGTAGTTGCGGTGGATGGTTTGAGCGTCGATGGTGCCGCAATGTTTGCAGACCAGCGAGGACGCATCCAAGCGCAGAAAATGGCGACGCACCCGACGCATACGCGGTTCAGCCTCGCGCCGTCCGTCCAACGGCCCACCGCATTCGGGGCAAGTGTCAGGGATGACGCCTTCGACCAAGGCCACGTTGTGATCGCAGTGAGGGCAAGGGTTGGAACTCATGGGCAGAAGGTAGCGAAGAAAGAATCAGTGGCTCAGCCGCCAAGGCTGATGTTTACGGCCCGAATAGGCCGAACGCAAGGCCAACACACGCGGCACGTAGCGTTGAGTTTCGTCAATATCAGGCACCTTGCCTGCGCGTAAAACCCGGTTCTCTCCAGCGTTATACGCGGCCAAGGCCAAGCTGAGGTCACCGGAGAACCGATTGAGCAGCCAACGCAGGTAAGCCGCACCGCCGCGCAGGTTTTCTTCGGTCGCGTGGATGTCACGCACGCCAAAACGCTTGGCGGTTTCGGGCATCAGCTGCATCAGGCCCACAGCACCGCGCGGGGAGATCGCACCGGGGTTAAAACCCGACTCGGTGGCGACCACTGCGGCGACAAGGTGGGTGTCGAGAGAAAACTCACGGGCGACGCGCTGAATCATCGGCAGCAGCTTGTCGGGAATGGGTTTGGCATCGATGGCCGCAGCAGGTGCGGGGGGCAGGGCACGACTGGGCGCTGCGGAAGCGGTCAACGAGGTCTGTGGGCTCGGTGCAGCCTGGATCGGCAGCTCGGCAATCAGGGTTTGCGGGGTGGCTTCTGATTGGAAGTCTGACAAGATGACCGTGGTCGTGTGGGTACTCGGTCCATGGACCGGGGTGTGGTTGGTGAAAATGTCGGCTTCAGCGCTCATGGGATGCGCCAAGCTCGTACACAGTGCAGCACCCATCAGGGCACGGGACGTACGGGGCATGGACCAGCGTCGGTATCGTCGGCTGTCGCGTTGGGGGAGCGTGTTGTTGCTGTACATGGGCAAGTCCGTTCGTGGCTTAAGAGGTGGAACCGGGCTGCGCCACAACCTTTGGCGCGAGTTTTGCCAAGGATCTGCGCAAACTGCCCGTCTGTCGTCCAAAAACTACCGCTTGCTCATGATCCAATCGCACACCCGTCGTACACATTTGCACAGAGTGTTGAATATGCAACATATAAAGCGGACCCCTGTGCTGGGCGGATCTGGGTTCAATAGGAATACAAGAGGGTAAAAATGCGCGTCTTGTTGGCTGAGGACGATTCCATGTTGGGCCGGGCCATGTGCCTCGGGCTGATGCAAAACGGCTACGCCGTGGATTGGGTGACCGATGGTGAAGCCGCTCTGGCGGCCTTGAAATCGCATCGCTATGACTGTGTCTTGCTGGACTTGGGCCTGCCCAAGCTCAGTGGCGAGGAGTTCTTGCGTTTGGTGCGTTCATCGGGGGATAACTACCAGCCCATCATCGTCATCACGGCCCGGGGGCAGGTGGAAGATCGCATCCTCATGCTCGATCAAGGGGCCGATGATTACTTGGTCAAACCTTTTGATCTCGAAGAGATGAGTGCGCGTATGCGTGCGGTGGTGCGGCGCAGTCAGGGTGCGGAGCAAGAAACGGGTCAGTTGATGCATGGTCCTCTCACCATGTCACCGTCGAGTCGCACCGTGACGTGGCAAGGTCAACCTGTGGCGCTCACCACCAAGGAGTTCTGGATCCTTGAGCTGTTGATGCGACGGCGCAACCGGGCGGTTTCCCGTCAACAAATCGAAGATGCGTTGTACGGCTGGGGCGAAGAAGTCGAGAGCAACGCGGTGCAAGTGCATGTGCATCACCTGCGCCGCAAGCTGGATGCGCGCGTGATTCTGACCGTGCGAGGGGTCGGCTATCAGTTGTGCCCTGAGAACGAAATTCGGCCCTCTGGGGCCCTCTGAAGAGATCACCCACTTTGATATCTCGGCGTTTTTTGCGGCGCTGGTCGATGCGTAATCGGCTCTTGTCCATCGTGGTCAGTTCGACCTTTGTGGCGGGGTTGGTCGGGGTGTTGGCCATGTACTGGGCCGCCACGGCCGAGAACGAGCGCATGCACGACGAGCATTTGGCCGAGTTGGCCCAGACCGTGATGCGATTTGCCGAGCATGAGTTGCTCGAAAGCATGCCGGCCAGTGGCCCGCCCTCGGGCGGGGTGGTGGACGACGAGACCACGACCACCTTGGGTACACGGTTCATGTACCAAATCTGGTCGCAAGACGGCCGTTTGATGCTGCGCAGTCACAACGCCCCGAGCACGCCTTTGGCCGCGCTGGGCCGCATGGGCTATGGCACGCAGCAATTCGCCGATGGCTCGGCCGTGACCTTCGTGGCACGCGGCCTCTCTGAGGCCTTGGAAGTGCATGTGGCCGACTTGGTCGAGCAGCGCAACGCCGTGGTGCTGAGTAGTTTGGCGGCCCCCGTGGGGGGGTTTGCACTGGCGGTGTTGATCGTGTTGGGCTTGGCTTGGCGGGCTATGTCCCAAGCGGTGGGGCCGATGACCGAAACGGCGGCGCAACTCGTGAGCCGTAGCCCCGCCGATCTCACGCCGCTCGAAGTGGCCAACATGCCCATCGAGTTGCAGCCCATCGTGGAGGCCATCAACGCGCTCTTCACCCGCATCTTGGGGGCCTTGATCCACGAGCGCGATTTCAGTGCCATGGCTGCGCATGAATTGCGCACCCCCTTGGCGGCCTTGCGCCTTTATGCCCAAGTGGCCCAATCGGCCTCACGGGGCAGTGATGACGCCATCCTCAAGGAGTCGCTGGGCAATTTGTTGGTCAATGTGGATCGGTGTTCCCATGTCGTCGATCAAATGCTGGCTTTAGCGCGCGCTGAGGGTGCGCCTGAGCTGGCCTCGACCGGGGCGATGGATCTGGAGCGCGTGGTGATGGATGTGTTCGATGACATGGCTTTCGAGGCGGATCGGCGCAACATCGGTTTGAGCTCCTACGTCGAGGCGCTGAGCATGCATGGCCGGCGCGTCGGGGTGCAGACCTTGCTGCGTAACTTGGTCGCCAACGCCATCCGCTACAGCCCCGAAGGCGGTGAGGTCGAAGTCCGCACCTTCGAAACCGACGATGCCGTGGTGCTGATGGTCGATGACAACGGTCCCGGTATCCCGGTGGCGGATCGTGACAAGGTGTTTGACCGCTTCCGCCGGCTCAGTGACGATGGTCGCGGCTTTGGGTTGGGTTTGGCGATTGTGCGGGCGGTGGCCGACACCCATCGCGCCACCATCGAGCTGTCTCAAGCCCCGCTGGGGGGCCTGCGGGTTCAGGTGCGTTTCCCACGTCCTGACGCCGATACAGCGCCCAAGGCCACGCTCACGGCGGTCACGCCCAAGACGACATAAAGCGCCAAGCTCCAGAGCTCAAAAGGCACGCCGAGCAAGCGCACGGCCGCTTCAGCGCAAGATGCCCGCACCTCGAAGACTTCGGGGAGCAGGGCGTCCACCCCCAGACCCGAAATGACGCGGTCGGCCAGGGTCAGGTCACAAGAGGGTAGATAAGCGGCCACCCGGTTTTGATAGATCGCGGCGGCGGCTCCGGCGGCGCACAGCATGCTGATGCCGATAAGCACCGTCCGCCGACCCAACCTTGGCAAGGCGGCTCCGATCCCAGCGGTCAGGGCGATCAGCACAAAGATCAGGCGTTGCAAGATGCACCAAGGGCAAGGTTGCATGTCAAAGCGGTGCTGACCCACCAAGGCGGCAGCGACCACCCCCGCACTGACCAGCGCGATCCCGCCCAAGATCAGGCGCTGCTTCTTGACGCCACGCGCCTTGCGTTGATCGCCCCAAGCCATCACACCCCCTCGGCAATCAGTTCGGCGATCAGCTCGATCTCGACACATGCCCCCAGCGGAATCTGCGCCACGCCAAAGGCGCTGCGGGCATGGGCACCGCGCTCAGACCCAAGCACTTCGACCAGCAGGTTCGACGCACCGTTGGTCACCAAATGCTGTTCGGTGAAGCTGGGTGTGCTGTTGACCAAGCTCATCACCTTGACGATGCGCTTGACGTTTTCCAAGTTGCCCACCGCCGCTTGCAAGGTGCCCAGCAGATCAATGGCGACCAAGCGGGCCGCTGCTTGGCCCTCAGCGGTGCTGAGGTCTTTGCCCAGTTGACCGGCCCAAACTTGGCCGTCGCGTTTGGCGATATGGCCGGAGAGGAACACCAGCGAGCCGCTGCGCACAAAAGGCACATAGGCGGCAGCAGGGGTGGCCACGGCGGGCAGGGTGATGCCGAGGGCTTGCAGGCGTTGGGCAATGGTGCTGGTGGAGGACGTGCTCATGGGCAATACGGGGTGAAAGTCGCAAAAGATCGCCAGATCCTACACTGCACCGACAAGATGGGAGGCGAGCATGCATGCTTGGATCTTGGGTGCGGCCCTTGTGGCGGGGACGGCGCTGCAACTCCAACAAGCCACGTTGTGGGACGTGCATGGGGCGCAGGGTGCGGTGGCTTTGGGCGTGCTCAGTTTGTGGGTCGCGTGGTGGCTCCGCGCTTCGCCATGGCGCTTCATGGCGGTTTTTGTTGCCGGTATTTTGCTCGGATGGGGACAAACCGCATGGCGCGCGCAGACCCGCTTGGTGGAAGGCGCGCTGGCCCCGGCGTGGATCGGGCGCGACATCGAGATCACCGGGGTGGTGGCCTCCTTGCCGGTGTGGCGCTCGGATGGGGTGCGTTTTGTCTTTGAGGTGGAGTCAGCCAGTGTTCCGACCCAAGACATCCCAAAAATGCTCTCGCTGGGCTGGTGGCGTGGTTGGCACGAGGGCGATTTGAACGCCCTGCATGCGTCCGGCGTGCGCGTGGGTGAGCGCTGGCAGTTGCAAGTGCGGCTCAAACCCCTGCGCGGTGCTTTCAATCCGCACGGTTTTGATGTGGAACTTTGGGGCTTTGAGCAAGGCTTGCGCGTGCAGGGCAGCGTGCGCGCTTCGGGCTCGGCCAAGGTGCCGATCAAGCTGGCCGAAGGCGTGGGTTATCCGGTCGAGCGTTTGCGCCAACACGTGCGTGATCGCATCGAAGCCACCCTGGGTGCTGACCATGTATCGACTGCCGGAGTGGTGGCGGCCTTGGTGGTGGGCGATCAGGCCGCGATTGAGCGCGAGGACTGGCGCATTTTTCGGCTCACCGGCGTGGCCCATTTGATGTCGATCAGCGGCTTGCACATCACGATGCTGGCTTGGCTGGCTGCGATAGGGATTCGCTGGCTGTGGTGTCAAAGCGAGCGCTTGGTGCTGCTTTGGCCGGCCGCCAAAGCGATGGCGTTGGGGGGTGTGCTGGTGGCTGTGGCGTATGCGATGTTGGCCGGTTGGGGCGTGCCGGCGCAGCGCACGGTGGGCATGTTGGCCATCGCAGCAGCGTTGCGTTTGAGTGGCTGGCTTTGGCCCATGCCGGCTGTGCTGGCGCTGGCTTTTGTGAGCATCGTGATCTTCGACCCATGGGCCTTGTTGCAGGCGGGGTTTTGGTTGTCCTTCATGGCGGTGGCGCTGCTGCTGAGTGCATCCGAGGCGGTAACGGAGAGCGCTTCGGCGGGGTTCATGGGGTGGCGCAGTTTCCTGCGCACCCAAGCGGTGGCCACGGTGGGGCTGGCACCCTTGAGCTTGCTGTTCTTTCAGCAAGTGTCGCTGCTGGGTTTTGTCGCCAATGGGGTGGCGATTCCTTGGGTAACGCTGCTGGTGACCCCTGTGGCTTTGCTTGGCATGCTGTGGTCCGAGCTGTGGTGGCTGGCGGCATGGGCGATCGAAGCCTTGATGACGTTGCTGCGGCCGATGGCGAGCTGGGCCTGGGCCAGTCCGAGCGTGGCGGTCGCGCCGGTGTGGGCTCAAGGCTTGGGGCTGCTTGGGGGGTGGTTGCTGATCGCGCCTTTGCCGTGGCGGGTGCGCTGCATGGGCTTAGCGCTCTTGGTGCCGTTGTTCAATCCGCCCATGGCGCGTCCCGATGACGGCCAAGTTGTGCTGCTGGCCGCTGACATCGGTCAAGGCAACGCCGTGCTGGTGCAGACCGCCAAGCACACCTTGCTCTACGACACGGGCCCCATGATCGGCCGCGATAGCGACGCGGGTGAGCGCGTGCTGTTGCCCCTGTTGCAGGCTCTGGGGCAGACCGAACTGGACGCTTTGATGCTTTCACACCGCGACAGCGATCACGTGGGTGGGGCAGCCACCTTGAGTCGCAGCCTGCGTATCCAGCAGGTGATGTCATCGCTGGAAGCCGAGCACCCGCTGCATGCCTTGTGGACGGAGAAAAAGATCGCGCATACCCCTTGCGAAAAAGGCCAGCATTGGTCGTGGGATGGGGTGGATTTTCGGGTGTTGCATCCCCGCCCCCAAGACTACGAGCGTGCTCTTCAAGGGCGTTTAAAGCCCAATGGCTTGTCGTGTGTGCTGGAGATTCGTACCGCCAGCCAGCAACGCATTCTCTTGGTGGGTGATATCGAACGTGAGCAGGAGTTGGCGCTGGTGGAAGCCGGTGTTCTGGCCCCAGGAACGGCGGTGTTGCTTGCACCGCATCACGGCAGCCGCACGTCTTCGACGCCTGCATTCCTCCATATGGTGCATCCGCGCCTTGTTTTGGTGCAGGCGGGGTATCTCAATCGCTATGGGCATCCGGCCGCCGATGTGATGGCCCGTTACAAAGCGTTGGGTTCCCACGTTTTACGCAGTGATCGTTGTGGTGCAATGCACTGGCACAGTGCGGACGCCGCACCGTGGGCCGCACCGTGGTGCGAGCGTGAACGACGTCAACGCTACTGGCATGCAGCAATGCAGGGTGAACCCGAATAAAGTGGCCCCGAACTTGCTAGTTAAAGCGCACGTTGAGGGTGTCCATTCAAATCGAAAACCATGAAACCGATGTTCGATGAAATGTATGCGGGCCCAGCGGCCGCTCAGGACCTGCGGGCTGCACGGGATCATTACGTGGCCTATGCCCGCTGGCTCGATCAACAGCCCCAAGAAGTCATGCGTGACCGCCGGGAGGAGGCGGAGATGATCTTCCGCCGGGTCGGCATCACCTTTGCGGTGTATGGCGACAAAGACTCAGGTGAGGGGACCGAACGTCTTATTCCCTTTGATCTCATCCCACGCGTCATCCCGGCGCACGAGTGGCGTGAGATGGAAAAAGGCTTGCGCCAGCGTGTCACGGCCTTGAACCGCTTTGTCCACGATGTCTACCACGACCAAGAGATCATCAAGGCCGGCTTGGTGCCGGCCGAGCAGATCCTGAACAACGCCCAGTTCCGGCCCGAAATGATCGGCGTGAACGTGCCAGGCGGGGTGTATTCGCACATCTCCGGCATCGACATCGTGCGCGCTGCCAATGCTGATGGCAGCGGCAGCTACTACGTGCTGGAGGACAACTTGCGGGTGCCTTCGGGCGTGAGCTACATGCTTGAAAACCGCAAGATGATGATGCGGCTCTTTCCGGACTTGTTTGCCGCGCACCGTGTGGCCCCGGTGGCGCATTACCCCGATTTGCTGCTCGAAACCCTGCGCAGCGTCGCTCCCGGTGGCGTCAACGAGCCCACCGTGGTGGTGTTGACGCCGGGGATGTACAACTCGGCCTACTTTGAGCACGCCTTCTTGGCGCAGCAAATGGGGATCGAGTTGGTCGAGGGCCAAGATTTGTTCGTCAAGGACGACTTTGTCTTTATGCGCACCACGCGCGGCCCCAAGCGGGTCGATGTGATTTACCGCCGCTTGGATGACGACTTTCTCGATCCAGATGTGTTCCGCAAAGGCTCGACGCTGGGTTGCCCGGGCTTGCTGACGGTGGTGCGCAAGGGCAACGTCACGCTCTCGAACGCCATTGGCACCGGCGTGGCCGACGACAAGTCGATCTACGCCTACGTGCCCAAGATGATCGAGTTTTATCTGGGTGAAAAACCGATCCTGAACAACGTGCCGACCTATTTGTGCCGCGAGAAGGACGACTTTAAGTACGTCCTCGACCATCTGCCCGAGCTGGTGGTCAAGGAAGTCCACGGTGCAGGTGGCTACGGCATGTTGGTGGGCCCTGCGGCCAGCAAGCAAGAGATTGCTGATTTCCGCATGCACTTGCTGGCCAACCCGAGCAATTACATCGCCCAGCCGACCTTGAGCCTCTCGACGTGTCCGACCTTTGTGGAGTCGGGCATCGCGCCGCGCCATATCGACTTGCGGCCTTTTGTGCTCTCGGGCAAGGAAGTGCAGATGGTGCCGGGGGGCTTGACCCGCGTGGCCCTCAAAGAGGGCTCGCTGGTCGTCAATTCGTCACAAGGCGGTGGTACCAAGGACACTTGGGTTTTGGAGGACTGAACATGCTGTCAAGAACGGCGGACCATTTGTTTTGGATGGCGCGCTACATGGAGCGCGCTGAGAACACGGCACGGATGCTGGATGTGAACTACCAGACCTCCCTGTTGCCGCAGTCGGCTGCGGTGTCGGAGCAGGGCTGGCGCGGGCTGCTGAGCATCTCCGAGCTGAGCGAGATCTTCTATGAGCGCTACGGGGCCATTGAGGCGCGCAAGGTGATGCAGTTCATGGTGCGCGACGAGAGCAATCCGTCCAGCATCGTGTCGTGCTTGCGTGCGGCGCGTGAAAACGCCCGTGCGGTGCGCGGTGCGCTGACCACGGAGGTCTGGGAAACCACCAACCAAACTTGGCTGGAGTTCAACCGCATGGTGCGCGAGGGCTGCTTCGAGCGCGATCCGGCCAACTTCTTCGAGTGGGTCAAGTTCCGCTCGCACCTCTCACGCGGGGTGCAGGTCGGCACCATGCTGCAAGACGAAGCCCTGCATTTCGTGCGCATCGGCACCTTTTTGGAGCGCGCTGACAATACCGCCCGCTTGCTGGATGTGAAGTTCCATGCGGTCGAGAGCGACTTCTACGGCGCGGCGGATGCCAAGGATCAGGAGTACGACTTCTATCACTGGAGCGCCATTTTGCGTTCGGTCTCGGGCTTCGAGGTCTACCGCAAGGTCTACCGCAACGTCATCCAGCCCGAGAAAGTGGCTGAACTCTTGATCCTGCGCCCCGACATGCCGCGCTCATTGGCCGCGTCCATCAACGAGGTGGTGGTCAATCTGGCCTTGGTGGCCAACGACCACTCGGCCGAGACGCAGCGCCGTGCTGGACGCCTGCGCGCCGATCTTGAGTTCAACCGCATTGATGAAATCTTGACCACCGGCCTGCACGCCTATCTGACTCAGTTCCTCGACCGTGTGAGCGATCTGGGCGGGGGCATCAGCCGCGATTTTCTGGTTTCGGCCCGTTGATTTTTTAGGAATTACTTGTGTCTATCCACGTTGCACTGAGTCACGTCACGCACTACAGCTACGACCGTGCGGTCGGGCTGTCGCCGCAGATCGTGCGTTTGCGCCCGGCCCCACATTGCCGCACGCCCATCCTGTCTTACTCGCTCAAGGTCGAGCCCGAAGGCCATTTCGTCAACTGGCAGCAAGATCCGTTCGCCAACTACCAAGCCCGGCTGGTCTTCCCGGAGACCACCACCGAGTTCAAAGTCAGCGTCGATCTGGTGGCCGAGATGTCGGTCTACAACCCCTTTGACTTCTTCTTGGAGCCCGGTGCTGAGACCTTCCCCTTCAGCTACGAGACCGATCTCAAGCAGGAGTTGGCACCTTACCTTGTGGCTGAGCCCGCCACGCCGGTGGTGCAAGCGTTTCTTGACAGCATCGACCTCAAGGAAGTGCGCACCATCGACTTCCTCGTGGGCATCAATCAGCGCTTGCAGCAGCAGATCAAGTACACCATCCGCATGGAACCCGGGGTGCAAACCCCCGAGGAAACGCTGGTCAAGGCTTCCGGTTCGTGCCGCGATACCGGCTGGCTGCTGGTCGAAACCCTGCGCCATCTGGGCTTGGCAGCGCGCTTTGTCTCCGGCTACCTGATTCAGCTCAAGAGCGATGTCTTGGCGCTGGACGGCCCGAGCGGGACTGAAGTTGATTTCACCGATTTGCACGCTTGGTGCGAGGTTTACTTGCCGGGCGCAGGCTGGGTCGGTCTGGACCCAACCTCGGGCCTGATGGCGGGCGAAGGCCACATTCCGGTGGCTTGTACGCCGCAGCCGTCGAGCGCAGCGCCGATCAGCGGGGCGGTGGATGAGTGCGAAGTCAGCTTCGCCCACACGATGCAAGTCACCCGCATCCTGGAGTCGCCGCGCGTCACCAAGCCCTACACCGAGGCCCAATGGGCCGAGATGCTGGCGCTGGGCGAGGCGGTCGATGAAGAGCTGGTGGCGGGCGATGTGCGCCTGACCATGGGCGGCGAGCCGACCTTTGTCTCGGTCGATGACCGCGATGGCGATGAATGGAACACCGAAGCCCTTGGGCCGACCAAGCGGCTCTTTGCCCAAGATCTGGTGCAGCGTCTGCGCGACCATTACGGCGCGAGCGGCTTCTTGCATTACGGCCAAGGCAAGTGGTATCCGGGTGAGCAGTTGCCGCGCTGGGCGCTGTCGATCTTTTGGCGCGCCGACGGTCAACCTTGCTGGCACGATCCCAGCTTGTTTGCTGACGAGCGCGAGCCGCATGCCTACACCGCTGCGGATGCCAAGCGCTTCATCAGCCTCCTCAGCACCAAGCTGGGCGTGGGTGACAAGACGCTGCAAACCGCCTATGAAGACACGTGGTACTACCTGTGGCGCGAACGCCGCTTGCCGGTCAACGTCGATCCCTTCCACAGCAAGCTCGACGACGAAATGGAGCGTCAGCGCCTGCGCCGGGTCTTCGATCAAGGCCTAGAGGCTGAAGTTGGCTATGTCTTGCCCTTGAAGCGCGATGGCGACCCGGGTCAAGGCGGTGTGCGGAGTTGGCGCACCGGGCCATGGTTCTTCCGCGACGAGCGCATGTACCTGATCCCGGGCGATTCACCGATGGGCTACCGCCTGCCGCTCGACTCCCTGCCGTGGGTCAAGTCGGGGGACTACCCCTACCACTTTGAGCACGACCCGTTCGCCCCGCGCGACACGTTGCCCACGTCCGCTGCCTTGCGCAGCCAGTACGCCCCGCATGCCTTGGGTGGCGGCTTTGCTGAAGGCGGGACGGTGGGCGTGCAAGGTCAGCAGCTCTCTTCCCAAGGGGGAGAGGGGGAAAGCTCAGCCGCCTTCCTGAGCACCGAAGAGCTGGCACGCTCACCCGCGCGGTTCGAATCAGCGCATTGGATCAGCCGCACCGCCTTGTGCGTTGAGGTGCGTGATCCGCGCCGGGCCAATGGTCCCAAGGCTGAAGCCGTCGGCAGCCCCAGCGGCGTGCTGTACGTCTTTATGCCGCCCTTGAAGTATCTGGAGGATTACCTCGATTTGCTGGCCGCTTTGGAAGCCACGGCGGCTGAGTTGGGTATGAAGGTGGTGCTTGAAGGCTACCCGCCGCCGCGCGACCCGCGCTTGAAGATGCTCCAAGTCACCCCGGATCCGGGCGTGATCGAGGTCAACATCCACCCTGCGCACAACTGGACCGAACTGGTTGAGCACACCGAATTCCTCTACGACGCGGCTTGGAAAACCCGCCTCTCGACCGAGAAGTTCATGCTCGACGGCCGCCACACCGGCACCGGCGGCGGCAATCACATGGTGTTGGGCGGCGCTACGCCAGCCGATTCGCCTTTCCTGCGTCGGCCCGACTTGCTGGCCAGCTTGCTGCGTTTTTGGCACAACCATCCTTCCTTGAGCTACTTGTTCAGCGGCTTATTCATCGGCCCGACCAGCCAAGCGCCTCGGGTGGACGAAGCGCGCAACGATCAGCTCTATGAGCTGGAAATCGCACTCGAACAGATCGAGCGCAACAAAAAGGCCTATCGCCAAGACATGCCGCCATGGCTGGTGGACCGCACGTTGCGCAATATCTTGATTGACGTGACCGGCAACACGCACCGCAGCGAGTTCTGCATCGACAAGCTCTATTCGCCCGATAGCTCAACCGGCCGCTTGGGCTTGCTGGAGCTGCGTGCGTTTGAAATGCCGCCGCATGCCCGCATGTCGATCGTGCAGCAACTGCTGCTGCGCTCCTTGATCGCGCGCTTCTGGAAAACGCCCTACACCACGCCGCTGGTGCGTTGGGGCACCGAGTTGCACGACCGCTTCTTGTTGCCGACCTTCATCCAGATGGATTTCGACGACGTGATGGAAGAGATGAACCAGTCGGGCTACGCCTTTGACAAGGCGTGGTTTGCCCCGCACTTTGAGTTCCGCTTCCCCAAGGTCGGCGAGGTCACGGCGCGTGGCGTCCACATGACGCTGCGCAACGCCTTGGAGCCTTGGCACGTGATGGGCGAAGAGGGCGCGGCCGGCACCACGGTGCGCTACGTCGATTCCTCGCTGGAGCGCATCGAGATCAAGGTCACGGGCCTCATCAACCCACGCCACGTGGTCACGGTCAACGGCGTGCCGGTGCCGCTGCAACCCACCGGGCGGGTGGGCGAGTTTGTCGGCGGGGTGCGTTACCGCGCTTGGGAAGCGCCTTCGGCCTTGCACCCGAGCATCAAGGTGCATGCACCGCTGACGTTCGACTTGGTGGACAGCTGGATGCATCGTTCCTTGGGCGGTTGCCAGTACTTCGTGGCGCATCCGGGTGGGCGTAACTACGACACCTTCCCGGTCAACTCCTTCGAAGCCGAAAGCCGTCGTTTGGGCCGCTTCTTTGCGATGGGTCACAGCATCGGTCGCATCGACGTCAGCCCCCCCGAGCAGAGCCAGGAGTTTCCTTTCTCGCTGGATTTGCGCCGCATCTAAAGCTGGGCCGGTGGGTTCTTGGGCGCGGCCTCGGGCATCATGACGCTATGCATGCACGCCCGATTGCCCCGCCCACGTCCAGTCCTGCCGCTGATCCGCTGGCCAACGCTTGCGCTGGGCCGCTTTGGCAACGCTTCCTGAGCGTCCTCGGTCCGGCCGGCTGGTCGGACCTCAGCGCCCGCCACGCCCGGGTCCAGCGCCGGGTGCGCGAAGACGGAGCCACCTACAACGTCTACGCCCAAGAAGGCGATCAGGCCCGCGCTTGGCCGCTGGAGCTGCTGCCTTTCCTGATCGGGGCCGAGGAATGGTGCCAGATTGAGCGCGGCGTGGCCCAACGGGCGAGGCTGCTCAACGCCACCTTGGCCGATGTCTACGGGCCGCAAAAGCTGCTGACTGAGGGGCTGCTGCCGGCCTCGCTGATCTGTGCCCATCCCCAATACCTGCGCCCGCTGGCGGGCATCAAGCCCCACCATGATCAGTGGCTGCATGTGGTGGCGGTCGATTTGGCTCGGGGGCCGGATGAGAAATGGCGGGTGGTGGGGCAACGCAGCCAAGCGCCTTCGGGCTTGGGCTATTTGCTTGAAAACCGTTTGATCGTCGCCCAGCAGTTCATTGAGGCTTTTCGGGAGCTCAAGGTGCAGCGGGTGGCCTCGGCGTTCCAAGCTTTTATGGAAGGCTTGATGCGCGCCAGCCCGGCGGGCGAGCGTTCGCGCATCGCTTTGCTGACGCCGGGGCCACGCAACGAAACCTATTTTGAGCACATTTTTTTGGCGCGCTACCTCGGTTTGACCTTGGTCGAAGGCAGTGATCTGACGGTGCGCAACCAGCGGCTCTACCTCAAGACCCTGCATGGCCTAGAGCGCGTCCATGTGCTGCTGCGCCGCGTCGATGACGAATGGCTCGACCCGCTGGAGCTGCGCGCTGATTCGGCCTTGGGCGTGCCCGGCTTGGTTCAAGCTTTGCGCGCTGGGGAGGTGGTGGTGGCCAACATGCCAGGCGCGGGGGTGCTGGAAAGCCCGGGGCTCACCGCCTTCTGGCCGGCCGTCTCGCGCCGCTTGTTGGGCGAAGAGCTGCTGCTGCCCGCCACCACCAGTTGGTGGTGCGGTGAGGCGGCGGTCTGGCGGCAGCACCGCGAGCGGCTGGCGGAATTCGTCGTCTTGCCGACCTTCCCCGCCACGGAGGTCACGGGGCGTTTTGAGCCGCGCATTGCTGCCTTGCTCTCGCCCCTTGAGCTCAAGGCCTTGCAAGCTGCCATCGACGCCAACCCGGCGGCTTACACCTTGCAAGCACCGGCACGGCTGTCGCAGCATCCCGTCTGGTCTGAAGGGCAGATCGAAAGCCGGCCCGCTGTGGTGCGCTGCTATGCCGTGGCCGACGGCCAAGGCGGCTGGCGGGTGCTGCCTGGCGGCTTGACACGGGTGGGCACGGGGCAAGGCGGCAGCGCCGACGCTTTTCTCTCCATCCAGCGCGGCAGTGCCAGCACCGACACGTGGGCGCTGACCGATGGCCCGGTCGATCCGACCTCGCTTTTGCCCAAGCCCTTGGCCCCTGAAGACTTGGTGGGCTGGCATCGACCCATCACCAGCCGGGCGGCCGAGAACCTCTTCTGGATCGGCCGCTACACCGAGCGCGCTGAAAACACCCTGCGTCTAGCGCGCTTGCTGTTTGACGCTTTGGCCGGGGCCAGCGCGCCGGTGCTGGCGGTGTTGCACACCTTGGCGGTGCGCAACAGCATGGTGATCGCCACGGTGCCGGGGCCGCTGGACGCCAAGGGTCAGGTTTCGGTGGCCACGTCACGGGCCTTTGAGCACGCCTTGCTCCAAGCCATGCTGCAAGCGCCCGGCTCCGGTCCGGTGGCCAGCGTGGGCTACAACCTCAAAGCCTTGCGCGGCTGTGCCGAGGCCCTGCGTGAGCGGCTCTCGCCCGAGCACTGGACCTTGATCCATGAAATCGCGGATCGGTTCGATGCTGACTTGCGCACTGTCATGGGCAGCGAAGAGGGCGAGCCGGTCAGCGAGGTGCTGGGCGTGCTCGATCAAGTCGGCACCTACTTGGCGGCGATCACTGGGGCGCAGACCGACCGCATGACGCGCGACGATGGCTGGCGTTTGCTGAGCGTGGGCCGCCAGATCGAACGCCTTGATATGTTGGCCGATGCGCTGGCCACCGGCTTTGAGCACGGCTTGCATCGCATCGAAGACGGTTTTGCCCTGTTGCTGGGCTTGTTTGACAGCACCATCACCTACCGGGCGCAGTTCCAAGCGCGCCGCGAGGTGCCGCCGCTGCTGCATCTGTTGGTGCTCGATACCGACAATCCGCGCTCTTTGGCGTGGGTGGCGCGCACCTTGCGCGACCGACTGCGCAAGCTGGCGCGCCACGATGCCACTTGGGCCGAAGCGGTGACCGAATCCCTGCCCCAGCCTGAAGAATGGTCGCTGGCCGTGCTGGCCACTCCAGACGAGTTGGGCCAGTACAGCGCGCTCATCGCGGCCTTGCGCACCTGTAGCCAAAGTGCGCAAAGCTTGTCGAGCGAGGTGAGTCGGCGGCTCTTTTCCCATGTGGCAGCCGAAGAAAAGGCGGTCTGGCAATGAATCTGGTTCCTTCGGACGCTTTGCTGTCGCGGCAGTTGCGCGTGCGTCACGAGACGCGCTATGTCTACGGTGCCCCCGTTGAGTTGGCGCATCACATGGCGCACCTGCGCCCGCGCAACACCCCTTGGCAAACGGTGCATGACTGGCGCTTGCTGATCAGCCCCGAGCCCGAAGGCGCGGCCCAAGGCATCCAAGAGAGCGAGGACACGTGGGGCAACTGGCGCGCGGTGTTCTCGCATGCACGGGTGCATGCGCAGTTGGTGGTTTCGGCCTCGTTCCGGGTGGTGGTGCAACCCATCGACCCTTGGGTGGCCGACAAAAGCCCAGCGTGGGAAGCGGTGGCCGAGCGCCTGCGCTATCACGCCAAAGCCCGGCTCGACGAAGCTGCCGAGTTCGTGTTGCCGTCCTCTTACGCGCCGTTGCACGCCGAGCTGGCCGCTTTTGCGGCCCCGCTTTTTACGCCCGGCCGGCCCTTGCTCGAAGCGGCTGACGCGCTCATGCGCCACATCCACAGCGACTTCGCCTACCGCCCCCAAGCCACCTCGGTTTCGACCGAAGCGCTTGAAGCGCTGCGCCGGCGCGAAGGCGTTTGTCAAGACTTCGCCCACGTCATGATCGGCGCGCTGCGCTCGCTGGGCTTGGCGGCGCGCTACGTCAGCGGCTACCTCCTGACCCAGCCGCCCGAGGGCCAAGAGCGCTTGATCGGTGCCGATGCCTCGCACGCTTGGGTGGCGGTTTGGTGCCCAGTGCATGGCTGGATCGCCTTCGATCCGACCAACGCCGTCACCCCGGGCCTCGATCACGTCACCGTCGGCTGGGGCCGCGACTACACCGATGTCGCCCCCCTGCGTGGCGTCATCCGAGGCGGTGGCCGCCCCGTCCCCCAAGTCGCCGTGACGGTCGAGCCGGTGTGAGGGCTCGCCTGGAAGGCTCGGGGTGTTGTTTCCGACCCTCTCGTTGCCGCCCGGTTACAGGGCTGTCGCACAATGGGCACCCAAATCAGGAGCACTAACTTTGGCAACACCCAACTATTCCTACGAAAAACGGCAACGTGAATTGGCCAAGAAGCGCAAGACGGAGGAGAAGAAGCAGCGCAAGCTCCATAAGCCCGACGGCAGCCCCGCCGATGAGTCGGTCGAACAAGACCCCAGCAACACCTCTACCGATGGCAGCACCGGCGATCCCGCTGTTGCGAGCAACGTCTGACCCCGCTCGGGGTGAGGGTGATCACCCCTCACTTCGGACCAACATCTCCAAGCACTGCTCTTTCAACCCATAAAACTGTTTGATCGCGTCGATCTGGCTGTGAATGTGGGCGCGGTGTTGTGGGGATGACGGATTCTGGCGGCGCACGGCCAGAATCATCTTGTTCTTGAGCGTGTGCTCCAGCGTCGTGAACTCGAAGACTTGCGTGTCATAGCCCTCGGCGTCCAACAGCAGGGCGCGCAGGCCGTCGGTGATCATTTCCGCTTCCTGCCCCAAGTGAATCCCATGGTTGAGCAGCGGGCGCAGCAGCGCCGGGCTTTGCATCTGCGGGCGCAGTTCCTTGTGGCAGCACGGGGCGCACAGGATGATGCTGGCGCGGGCGCGCAGGCCCAAATGGATGGCGAAATCGGTAGCGATGTCGCAAGCGTGCAGCGCCACCATCACATCAAGCCCCAGCGGCGTGTAGGTGCGCACGTCACCCGCATCAAAGTGCAGACCGTTCATCGCATGGGCTTGGGCTGCCGCGTTGCAGAGTTTGACCAGCTCGGGGCGCAGCTCCACGCCGGTCACATCGGGCTTGCGGCCCATGCTATGCAGCGCGTCGTGCATGGCAAAGGTCAAGTAGCCCTTGCCGCAGCCAAAGTCCACCACCCGCACCGTTTCTTGGTCCAAGGCCGAAGCCTTGAGGGCGCTTTGGAAAATCTCGACAAATTTGTTGATCTGCTTCCACTTGCGCGCCATGGCCGGCACCAACTGCGGCGCATCCACCGCGCCATGGCTCAGGCCCAGATCACGCCAGAAGGGGCTTTGCAGCGTCAGGGGCCGCACTTTTTCGCGGTTGTGCCCGCTGGCCAGCATTGAAGCCTCGTCGCCTTCGGCTTTGCCTCCCTCTTGCCCATCTTCCACGCTGTCCTCGGCCACCGCCTTCATGCTCAGATGGCTCTTATCCCGCCCGCCCTTGGCTTTGAGCGTGAGCTGCACCTCGTGGCTGCGGCTGAGCAAATGAGCGCTCTCAAAGCCCTTCAGCGCCACCAGGGCGTCAATCACCGCCAGCGCTTCAGCGGTCGGCACGTTGTGCGTGATGTCTTGGGTGCTGTGCCGATACACCAACTGCACATGCGCCACCCCACGCAACATCACCGGCCGCCCCAGCACCCGCTCCAAACTCTTGTCCTCGCCCCGAAAGCGCCCCAAGCTCAACTTACGCCACTGCCCACTGGCCAGCGCACTGCCCAACACCGCCAAAAACCGCTCCCTCGCCGGCCTCTCCCCCGAAGTCTCTTGAGTCGCGGCAGTGGGTTCAATAAGTTGCGTGAACATGGAAGCGGTCATGGTCTGAGTCTTTAAGGGGCTGGATTGTGGGGCTAGCTCCATCCCATCTCTTGAGCGATACGGGCAACGCCGGTCAAAAAGACTTGGTAGCTGACGGATCGGTTGGCGGTGGTGCTGAGGTGTTCGCCCATCAGGCGTGCGCCACTGCCTTTTTGGAAGCCGGGGACGATGCGTGCCAGCTCGACGGATGGCTTTTGCCAAGTGTCGGGATCGGCAAATCGTTTGTGCAGAGCGGGTGAGGCCAGTTTGGGGTTGCGATAAGCCTGTGCCAGCGCGGTTGGGTCGCCCAGATACCAGCCTTCCAATTCTTGGCAAACCAGTCGGATCAGCGTGTCCTCGCGCCCGCTGCGCACGCACATTTGTTTCAGTTGGGTTTTGATGTTCAAACAGTCGGCGTTGTCGTTGTCGCGCACGATCACGAAGCGGTCGCCGGGGATACGCCAAGCACCAAGTTTGCGGCTGATGCTGGTATCCAGATCACTTTTGCCTTGATGTGGGATGCAGAGAAAGTGTGTGCCGACCACCCAGCCCGGAAACATTCGGGGCAGCAAGCCTTCAAGCAGCAGCTTCATCGAAGGTTCTTCCAACAGGAAGATCAGTCGCCCCTGCATCAGTTCAACCCTTCCAAAAGGCCTTGCTTCCACAGATAGCCCGGCAAGTCGCCGGCGTCGTACAGGGCGCGGAGATTCTCAGATTCGCTGGCCCGGCGGACTTGGGTGAAACCGCCGGTTTTGCCTAAGCAGTAGATCTCGTCGAGCGTGAGTGCGTTGAGAAAATCGGGTGAGTGGGAGGAGATAAACACCTGTCCACCCCGACGCGCATAGTCGCGGAATTCTTCGGCCAGTTCGGGCAGAAGATCGGGGTAGAGCTGGTTTTCTGGCTCTTCGACGGCCAGCAGGGGGTAGGGCTTGGGGTCGTTGAGCAGGACCAAGTAGGCAAACATCTTGATCGTGCCGTCCGAGACATGGCGCGCAATAAATGGGTCTTTGAAGCTGCCGTCTTGGAAGCGCAGCACCAGTCGCCCGTCTTCGGTTTGGCGCGGCTCGATCATCGAAATACCCGGCACTCGGCGGCGCATGGCAACCAAGATGCGATCAAAGTCGGCCCGGTGGTTTTCAAACAAATGGTTTGCCACCAGATGCAGGTTTTCACCCCGAGTTGAGAGATGTTCAGCAAAGCCGTCTTCTTGACTCGGACGGGCCTCCGAGACGTGAAAGTCCGAGATGTGCCAGTTCTCGATCATGGTGCGGAACGCGCTGGCTGCTTTGAATCGGTCAAACTGCCCCAAGCCCTTGATGGCCAAGATATCTGGCGCCTCAAGAACTTCGTCCACCCGATCTAGGCTTTCCTCGACCTTGGAAAAGTCATCTTCGTTGCTGATGGCATAGCCTCGGCCAAACTCAAAATCGAGGAAGTGATAAGGCTTGCCGCTGGCACCGCGCTTGTAGCGCAACACTTCCCGCGCGACGACCACGCGGCCGGTCACTTCGGGTTGAATCTTGAGCATGTACGTCACCAGCCGTTCATGGCCGGTGATGTCGAGGCGGAACTTCAAAGTGAGTTCGATGGGTTCATGCGTAAACCCCCGACTCGCCAGCTCCCGATAGCCTCCGCGCTTGGAAACCGCCTTGCCGACATTCATCGTCAGCGCGTCTTTCAAGAAGGAGAACACGTCAAACAACGTCGACTTGCCCGTCCCATTGGCCCCCACCAGCACGCACAGCTTGGGAATGTTGTCCAACCGTGCATGCCGAAACAGCCGGTAGTTCTTGATCTCAATCGACTCAATTTGCATGCTTACGCTCCAAGCTACCGCAGCTATTGTTATCTGCTTCCAGTACCCTCAAAAATACCGATATTAGTTTTGGTAATGATGGTCGAAGGCATTCGATTTTTGAGGCCATTTGTCAATTTCTTTTGTTGATTAGTTGTCCTGCCATATTGATATGTTTGGCATAATTTGATATCGGGTGATACTTGGGGCCGTGCATGGTGCTTCTATAATTCAAAATATCAAATGCTAGATCTGTTGGTAAATATTCTTCAAATGATGCGGCGTATCTGTCTATGTGGGTATCTTGCGTTTTTACAAGATTTAGGTCTAGTGTGCTATGTTTTTGAAATGCTGTAAATATAGAGTGAAGTGTTATCTTTATTGGGTTATTTGATTCTTGGCTGTGAGCCATCCGCGAAACGTCGTTTTTCATGAGCGCGCCTATCGACGTAAATGGTGGCGACAAGCGTGTGCCTGTTAGTATTTCATCAAAATCGCGTGGCGAGACAAATCGTATGCAGCATAGCGAAATAAGGTAAACAATATATATATTGTGTTTCTTTTCTGTTGAATTTATGGAGGTGATGGCTGCTGAGGTTATTTCTATAATTTTTGGAATGGATCGCATATCTATGGTGAAGACGCGCGTAACCCATTCGACGGCTATCGTTAACAAGTCTTGATGTGTGTTGTGTGTTTCAATATATCCTTGTGGTGGCTCGCTTGTGTCAATATTGTTTGGGTTGAAATTGCTGGAGTATTTATCCAATTCAAGACGAATGAGTCCACAGGCATTCGCAGAGGGTAGTAGAACTTCCGAATCAAAGAACCTCTTCAAATACATGTGTCCATTGAACCCAGAGCCATATACAGCTTTGACAGATTCCGATAGCTGATCGAGGTTCACGGAGAACACGAAGCAGACGCCTTCGATGCCGAAGATGTGCTTGATGCCTTCGAGTAGTTCGATGGCAAAGTTTGGGCGACAGCGGTCTAGTTCATCCACAAAGATAAATAAAGGTGCTTTCCGTTTGTTGGTGTCATGGATGATTTTGAGGGTTGCAGAAAAAGATGCTTTGAAATCATCAATGACGGACTCTCGGTTGGTTTGGTCCTTGAGGTACTCTTTGAAGAATAAGTCAAGGCCCTTCTTTGATTCTTCGATGCCTATTTCTCTTGTTTCATCCGCGTTGCTTGTTATTGGATCTATGGTGCGGGTTTCATATGCCTCCTTGATTTCATCAAGGTTTGCACCAAAGTACCTTGCTGCAAAGCCATAACCAACTTGTTTTAACACTGGCCATAAAGCTCGCCGGGCCTTTTTTAGCGTTTCTGAAAGTTGTTTTTCTGCTTTGGCTTGGAGGCCCAAGGCATTAATTTCTTTTTCAAGACATTTATTGATTGCCGCCAAAATTGCAATCAACGGATCAGCGGCATAGTCGGCTTTCCATGCGTCAAAATGGATAACATTGAATGGCACTTCTTTCGCCTGAAGATCTTTCATCCAGCGTTCGATGAAGAACGTTTTACCTTGCCCCCATGGGGCATCTAGCGCGATATTGAATGGCTTTAAATCTTCGCCTTCTGGTGCGGTTCGACTGACCACGTAATTGGTCAGAAAATTGGCAAATTCTTCTCGTCCGCCGAGAAGGTCATCTTTCCAGATCGAATCCTTGTCCGATCCTTGTGCTGGATGATTCATGTGATTTCCGCTGTTTCCAAAGACTAATTCCAAAGACCATTCACCCAAACGCCTGAATCCCCGTCTGTGCGCGGCCTAGGATGAGGGCGTGGATGTCGTGGGTGCCTTCGTAGGTGTTGACGACTTCGAGGTTGACGAGGTGGCGGGCGATGGGGAAGGTGTCGCTGATGC
>NZ_JBYSVC010000007.1:0-55550 GCF_057922285.1 Leptothrix toolikensis (SeqCode) | reverse complement strand
TTTGTGGAAAGCGTGTTGCGACATCACGCCATTTTTGCTTGCGCGGCACATCAAGCTGAGCCCAGTGGGGTGCCAAAGGCAGTAAAACGGCTTGTTCAGTCTTGCTCAATTGCGACCAAGTGGGGCCAGTCTCCTCGGCATAGGCTTGTTGGGGGCCCCCCAACAAGGTGACCATCCCTATCCCGGCACACAAAATGAAGGCCCACGTTGGGCGGCTGATCATGCGAAACATCTCGATGGAAACCATCTCTCATTCCAGCGCGATATCTTGCGGTTCCTTGAGGAATTCGGAGAACCCCGGATCTGTGTACGCTGAAAGGGGTAAGGGATCGCCCAAGAGCGCGGCATCGACCTCAGCGGCGGCTTCTATTTGCTCTTGATACTGCCACTCATGCACCAGCAACAAGCCACAAACCAACACAGCAAGCGGTGCAAAGGTGCCCAGTTTGACCCACCATGATGCGTGGTCACCGCCAGATCCGCCGCCGAGCAGTGCTGCACCCATGCCACGACCGACGACCGAGAGGCTAGGGGTGCTTTGTTGACTCTTTTGGCGTTGACGTTGGCGTGCTTGACGTGCCTTGTCGATGGCCATCAAACGAGAAACGCGCAAGCGCTCTTGGACGTGGTGCGGCAGCGCACCCTCATCCCGTTCCAAACAGGTGGTGATCTTGTAGCCGAACCGAGCCTCCAAGGCTGCTTGCTCGGGAGCCGCCATCAGTTGTGCATCACGTTCGGTATTCATCACAGTGTTATTCCCCGCAGTTTTAACGCCTTGGCCAACGCATGAACGGCCCGCGAGCAATGCGTCTTCACGCTTCCCTCGGAGCATCCCATGGTCTGGGCCGTTTCGGCAACATCCATCTCCTCCCAGTAACGCATCAGGAAGGCTTCCCGTTGACGTGTGGGCAGCTTTGTCAGCTCATCTTCAATGGCTGCGCGAGTCTGGGTGCGTTCCAAAGCGTCAGCACTGCTTTCTGTGCCGGTGGTGGACTCTAAATTTTCGAGTGATTCGAGAAAATCAAAATCACCGTCGCTATCGTCACCCTCGAAATCGCTGAAGTTATGCAGCACCGCATTACGAACTTTTTGATGGCGAAACCAATCCATCATCGTGTTCGAAAGGATGCGCTGAAACAGCATGGGCCATTCGGCCGCCGGGCGGTCGCTGTACCGTTCGGAGAGCTTGATCATGGTGTCTTGGACGATGTCCAAGGCAGCTTCATCATCTCTTACGGAATAGACGGCTCGCTTAAAGGCACGTTTTTCAACGTTGCGCAGGAAGTCGGAGAGTTCGCGGTCGCTGCTCAAGGGCCGTTCGCCATGGGGGTTGTCGGGGCGGCGCGATTATGGCGCATTAAGCCAGATGTCCAACGGTTGGACTGCCCAAGTGCTCAGTGAATGCGATAATGGAGGGCTGCATAACCTGCATGACTGGTCTGAACTGTTTGCCCGACCCGGGTCTTTCCGTTTTGGCCGCGCAGGTCCTGAATCCGCCCCACAAGGGTGCGATGGTTGCTTTGGCTGCCATCACGAGGATGGACACCGTTCGATTTTCGTCAGAGAAAACCCGAAAGGTTCGAGATGAACATGTCTGCCGCGGAACACAAACTTAGCAATCCAATGTCAACCCCACACGATCATGCTGCCGGTCCGGAGATCAATGGCTCCGAGATCTTGGTTCGATGCCTTCAAGCCGAAGGCGTGAAATACATCTGGGGCTACCCTGGCGGGTCTGTCCTCTATATCTACGACGCAATCTACCAGCAAGACAGCTTCCTGCACGTGCTGGTGCGCCACGAACAAGCTGCTGTGCATGCCGCTGACGGCTATGCCCGCGCGACAGGCAACGTGGGTGTGGCGCTGGTTACCTCGGGTCCGGGTGTGACCAATGCGGTAACAGGTATCGCCACGGCCTACATGGACTCCATCCCGATGGTGATCATCACCGGGCAGGTGCCAACAGCCGCCATTGGTCTTGATGCCTTCCAAGAGTGCGACACGGTGGGCATCACCCGTCCGGTGGTCAAGCACAATTTCTTGGTCAAGGATGTGCGCGATCTGGCAGGCGTTCTCAAGAAGGCGTTCCACATTGCCCGTACCGGCCGACCCGGCCCGGTGGTAGTGGATATCCCCAAGGACGTCTCGTTCAATAAGACCGCTTTCCATTACCCCGAATCGGTGGAAATGCGCTCCTACAACCCGGTGCGCAAGGGCCATGGCGGACAAATCCGCAAGGCTGTGCAGCTGCTGTTGTCGGCCAAGCGGCCCTACATCTATACCGGCGGTGGCGTGATTTTGGCCAACGCATCGGCCGAATTGCGTGAACTGTGCGATTTGCTGGGGTACCCCGTCACCAATACGTTGATGGGCTTGGGTGCGATTGCCTCGTCTGATCCGAAGTTCCTTGGCATGCTGGGCATGCACGGGACTTATGAAGCCAACATGACCATGCAGAACGCCGATGTCGTTCTGGCCGTGGGTGCGCGTTTCGACGACCGTGTGATTGGCAATCCCAAGCACTTTGCATCGGTGGATCGCAAGATCATTCACATCGACATCGACCCGTCCTCCATCTCCAAGCGCGTCAAGGTGGATGTGCCCATCGTGGGCGATGTGCGTGACGTGTTGCGTGAGTTGATTGCGCAAATTCGCGAAACTCAGCAGCGTACTGAACCGGCTGCCTTGGCCGCTTGGTGGGATCAGATTCAGCTGTGGCGGGGTCGTGAGTGCCTGAAGTACAAGCTCTCCGACGATGTCATCAAGCCGCAAGCCGTGGTTGAAAAGCTCTGGGAGCTGACGCGGGGCCGCGACACCTACATCACGTCTGACGTCGGTCAGCACCAGATGTGGGCGGCGCAGTACTTCAAGTTCGATGAGCCGCGTCGCTGGATCAACTCCGGCGGTTTGGGCACCATGGGCGTGGGCTTGCCCTATGCCATGGGCATCAAGCTGGCCAAGCCGGACTCGGATGTGTTCTGCATCACCGGCGAAGGCTCGATCCAGATGAACATCCAAGAGCTTTCGACCTGCCAGCAGTACAAGACGCCGGTCAAAATCATTGCCCTGAACAACCGTTATCTAGGCATGGTGCGGCAGTGGCAAGAGTTGAACTATGAAGGTCGCTACGCCCACAGCTACATGGACGCGCTGCCGGACTTCGTCAAGTTGGCCGAAGCCTACGGGCATGTGGGTTTGAAGATCGAGAAGCCGTCTGAGATTGAGCCCGCCCTCAGAGAATTGATTCGTTTGAAGGATCGCACCGTGTTTCTGGACGTGCGCACTGACCCGACCGAAAACGTCTGGCCGATGGTGCAAGCCGGTAAAGGCATCTCTGAAATGCTGCTGGGATCCGAGGACCTCTGATCATGAAACACATCATTGCCTTGCTGCTCGAAAACGAGCCTGGTGCCTTGTCGCGCGTCGTCGCCTTGTTCTCGGCTCGGGGCTACAACATCGAAAGCCTCACCGTTGCCCCGACCGAGGATGCCTCTCTGTCGCGCATGACCATCGTCACGAATGGCTCGGACGAAGTGATTGAGCAGATCACCAAGCATCTGAACCGCTTGATCGAAGTGGTCAAAGTGGTGGATCTGACCGAAGGCAGCTTCACGGCTCGTGAGTTGCTGTTGGTCAAGGTGCGTGCTGTCGGTAAGGAGCGCGAGGAGATGAAGCGTATGGCTGACATCTTCCGGGGTCGCATCATCGACGTGACCGACAAGACCTACACCATCGAACTCACCGGCGACTCTGGAAAGCTCGACGCTTTCATGGAAGCCGTGGATCGCACTGCGATTCTTGAGACCGTCCGTACCGGCTCCAGTGGCATTGGTCGCGGCGAACGCATCCTGCGCGTCTGAGGCCTTTTCAGCCCGCCCGCAGTCTTCTTTTTTCATCCCGTTCATTTTCCAAGGATAGTTTCCATGAAGGTCTACTACGACAAGGACGCCGATCTCAGCCTGATCAAGGGCAAGCAAGTTGCGATCATCGGCTATGGCTCCCAAGGCCACGCCCACGCCCAAAACCTGAACGACAGCGGCGTGAACGTCACCGTCGGTCTGCGTCGTGGCGGTGCTTCTTGGGCCAAGGTCGAAAAGGCTGGTCTGAAGGTGGCTGAAGTCGCTGAAGCCGTCAAGGCCGCCGACGTGGTCATGATTCTGTTGCCCGACGAGCAAATCGCCGACGTCTACAAGCGCGAGATTGAACCCAACATCCGTCAAGGCGCTTCGCTGGTGTTTGCTCACGGCTTCAATGTCCATTACGGCCAAGTCATTCCGCGTGATGACCTGGACGTCTGGATGGTGGCCCCGAAGGCTCCTGGTCACACCGTGCGTGGCACCTACGCTCAAGGTGGCGGCGTGCCCCACCTGATCGCTGTGCATGCTGACAAGACTGGCAAGGCCCGTGATCTGGCCCTGAGCTACGCAGCGGCCAATGGCGGCGGTAAGGCCGGCATCATCGAAACCAACTTCCGCGAAGAAACCGAAACCGATCTGTTCGGCGAACAAGCCGTCTTGTGCGGTGGTGCGGTTGAGCTGATCAAGGCGGGTTTCGAAACGCTGACCGAAGCGGGTTACGCGCCTGAAATGGCTTATTTCGAGTGCTTGCACGAACTGAAGCTGATCGTTGACCTGATTTATGAAGGCGGCATCGCCAACATGAACTACTCGATCTCGAACAACGCCGAATACGGCGAGTACGTCACTGGCCCGCGCGTCGTCACCGAAGACACCAAGAACGCCATGCGTCAGTGCTTGAAGGACATCCAGACCGGCGAATACGCCAAGTCCTTCATCTTGGAAAACAAGGCCGGTGCGCCGACCCTGATCTCGCGTCGTCGCCTGACGGCTGAGCATCCGATTGAGCAAGTCGGTGAACAGCTGCGCGCCATGATGCCTTGGATCAAGGCCAACAAGTTGGTCGATAAGAGCCGCAACTGATCAAGCTGAAGCCCTGCTTTTGCTTGCTAAAAAGGTGCCGTTGATCGGCACCTTTTTTTATGGCCGAGATCAGGCATGGCCGATAATCGGCGCATGGATCATTTTTCTGGGCAGGACCGTGCGATGGAATCGGGGCGTCAAGACGAGGGTGTGATGGAAGCAGGCAATGGGTCTGACGGCATCCGCCCTCGGCGTAAGGGCATCTATATCTTGCCGAACTTGTTCACTCTGGCGGCTCTTTTTGGTGGTTTTTACGCCATCGTCATGGCCATGAATGGGCATTTCGACAATGCGGCCATTGGGGTCATGTGTGCGATGGTGCTCGACAGTCTTGATGGCCGTGTGGCTCGCATGACCAACACCACCAGTGCCTTTGGTGAGCAAATGGACAGCCTCTCCGACATGGTGTCCTTTGGTGCTGCACCCGCGTTGATTGTTTATGAGTGGTCGCTCAAGGGGCTTGGCAAGGTAGGCTGGATTGCTGCCTTTGTCTATTGCGCTGCCGCAGCCCTGCGGTTGGCCCGCTTCAACACCAACATCGGCGTGGTGGACAAGCGTTTCTTCCAAGGCTTGCCCAGCCCGGCCGCAGCGGCACTGGTGGTCGGTTTCATCTGGGTGCTGGATGACGCTGGCGTCAAGGGCGTTTCGCAGGTCGAGTGGTTGAGTTGGTTCACTTGCGGTCTGACCTTGTACGCGGGGCTGACGATGGTGACCAACGTGCCGTTCTACAGCTTCAAAGATGTCAGCTTCAAACGCTCGGTGCCGTTCATCGTGATCGTGGCGATTGCCTTGGCCTTTGCGCTGATTGCTTATCACCCGCCGATCGTGTTGTTTGGTTTGTTCGTGGTCTACGGTTTCTCGGGTTACGGCGTTTATCTTTTCCGCAAGCTGAAAGGTCGGCCCGTGAGTCTGATGTCCACGTCCACCGATGAGCCTGAAGAGCAGGGATTACACCGCTGAGCCTTGCGCTTTAGCGTGTCGGGTCTGCGTGTTATATTTGCCCGCATGACTTTTCGCGTTGCCACACCCTTTTCGCAACTCCTTCTAGAAGTGCTTCTTCTAGGCGAGTTGTTGCGGGCGCGCTGACCAGTCCTACCTGTTTTTCTGGATCAACGGCCCGCATAGCGCAACGCTGCGGGCCGTTGGTTTTTGCGGGTACAGCGTTCGAGTCGAGACCCCTCGGAGATATTTATGAGCGACAAGCTGATCATTTTTGATACCACTTTGCGCGATGGCGAGCAGTCACCCGGCGCTTCGATGACGCGCGATGAAAAGCTGCGTATTGCCCGCCAACTGGAGCGCCTCAAGGTGGACGTGATCGAAGCCGGCTTTGCCGCTTCCAGCAACGGCGACTTTGAAGCGGTCAAGGCCATTGCCGATCTGATCAAGGACTCGACCATTTGCTCCTTGGCGCGCGCCAACGAACGCGATATTTCGCGTGCGGCCGAAGCCCTGCGCGGGGCGCGCTCCTCGCGTATTCACACCTTCATCGCCACCAGTGCGTTGCACATGGAGAAGAAGCTGCGCATGACGCCGGATCAGGTCTATGAACAGGCCAAGGTGGCGGTGCGCTTTGCGCGTCAGCATTGCGAACAAGTTGAGTTTTCGCCCGAAGATGGCTATCGCTCGGACATGGACTTCCTCTGTCGCGTGATTGAAGCCGTGATCGCTGAAGGGGCGACAACCATCAATGTGCCCGATACGGTGGGCTACGCCATCCCTGAGCTCTACGGCAACTTCATCCGTACCTTGCGTGAGCGTGTGCCCAATTCTGACAAGGCGATTTGGTCGGTGCATTGTCATAACGATTTGGGCATGGCGGTGGCCAATTCTTTGGCCGGCGTCAAGATTGGTGGCGCGCGCCAAGTGGAATGCACCATCAACGGCTTGGGTGAACGCGCTGGCAACTGCTCGCTTGAAGAAGTGGTGATGGCGGTCAAGACGCGGCGCGACTACTTTGATCTGGATGTAGGCATCGACACCACGCAGATCGTGCCGGCCTCGCGCATGGTCGCCCAGACCACAGGTTTTGTGGTCCAGCCCAACAAGGCGGTGGTCGGAGCCAACGCTTTTGCCCACGCCTCAGGCATCCATCAAGACGGCGTGCTCAAGGCGCGTGATACCTACGAAATCATGCGCGCCGAAGACGTGGGCTGGAGCGCCAACAAGATCGTGTTGGGCAAGCTGTCGGGGCGCAACGCCTTCAAGCAGCGTCTGCAAGATCTGGGCATCGAGATGAGCTCGGAGGCCGAAATCAACACGACCTTCATGAAGTTCAAGGACTTAGCAGATCGCAAAAGTGAGATCTTTGACGAGGATATTTTGGCCTTGGTCAACGATGACGGTGCCCGCAGCGACGACGAGCATTTCAGGCTGCTTGCCTTGTCCCAGAGCTCCGAAATGGGTGAGCGTCCCCAAGCCAAGGTGGTTTTTGCTGCGGGGGCGGAAGAGCATCACTCCGAATCCGAAGGCAATGGGCCGGTCGATGCCAGCATCAAAGCCATTGAGAGCAAGGTGCGCAGCGGCGCTGAGTTACTGCTCTATTCCGTCAATGCGATCACTTCGGGGAGCACCGAATCCCAAGGCGAAGTGACCGTGCGGCTTCAGCAAGGGGGCCGAATTGTCAATGGTGTCGGTGCCGATCCCGATATCGTGGTGGCCTCTGCCAAGGCTTATTTGGCAGCGCTCAATAAATTGCGTAGCAAAAACGACCGCGTGGCAGCACAAGGCTGATCAGCCCGTTTGCGCCAAGCCCTGAATCAAGGGGTGAGAGTGTGCTTGTGAAAGCACACTCTCACGTTTCCTTCATCTTCTGACGTTGCTGCGTAGGTTGCTTTCCCCTAGACTCATAGGGCCCATTGATGGGCGCATATAGCCCTTGGGTTTCATCGTGTCCATGCAAAAATTTCGTCCTCTGTTGAATGCTTCTTTGCTTCGTGCGCTGATGTTGAGTGTCAGTTTCTCGGGTTTGGTACTGGGTGTTGCCGAACCTGTTCACGCTGCAAAAAAAGCCACGCATCTCAAAAAAGCCAAGGCCAAACATGGCAGTTCAGCGGGGTATGCCGCGCCGGTTTCGTTTGGCCGAAGTTACGGCCTACACGCAACGCGGGATGCCCTCTCTCTTGAGTCCAGTGTGGCCTTGGTGGTGGATCAGAACACCTCTGAAGTCCTGTTCAGCAAAAATCCTTCGGCGGTTTTACCCATTGCCTCCCTGACCAAACTGATGACGGCGTTGGTGGTGGTTGAAAGCCGATTACCGATGGATGAGATCCTCGAAGTGACGGATGAGGATGTCGATAACGAGAAACACAGCCGCTCTCGGCTCAGCGTGGGTGCGCGCTTATCGCGTGAGCAGATGCTGCATCTGGCGCTGATGTCGTCTGAGAACCGGGCCGCCAGCTCACTTGGGCGTCATTTCCCGGGGGGTGAACAGGCCTTTGTGGCGGTGATGAATCGCAAGGCCGAGCAGCTCGGGATGCACGATACGCACTATGTCGAACCGACAGGGCTGTCGAGCAAGAACCAATCAAGCGCCATGGATCTGGCCCGTTTGGTCATGGCGGCCTATACACAGCCACTGATACGGGAGTTCTCAACCTCACCAGCGGATCAAATCACGGTGGGCAGTCGAGTGATTCCGTATCGCAACACCAACGCGCTGGTACGCAATCCAGCTTGGGAAATTGGCCTTCAAAAGACCGGCTATATCGCCGAAGCTGGGCGCTGTATGGTCATGCAGACGCATCTTGCTGATCGCGATGTGGTGATGGTTTTTCTTGACTCACAAGGCAAAAATTCGCGAATTGCTGATGCTGAACGCGTGCGCCGTTGGATGCTCCATCGGGCTCAAACCGAGCAAGTGCCCTCAGAGCCGCGACACATCGTGGCCCCGGTGTCCTGAGGGCGCTTCAGGGCGCGCGATACCCCAGCGCCGTGGAAATTTGCGCGGCTGTTTCTCTGAGTCGATCACACCAACTTTCCTCTAAGCGATCAGAGGGAGCGGAGATCGACAAGCCCGCGATGAGCCGGCCTTGGTCGTCGTAGATGCCGGCGGCCATGCACCGAACGCCCAGCTCCAACTCCTCGTTGTCACGTGCGATCTCACGTTGGCGAACACGAGAGAGTTCGCGCTCCAATTGACCCAAATCGGTGAGGCTGTTGCGGGTGTGACCCGCCAAGCCGGTGCGCATGGCGTAGGCGCGCACCTTGGTCGGGTCGTCTTGAGCCAGAAACAACTTGCCCACTGAGGTCAGATGCAGCGGGGCACGGCCCCCGATGGCGCGCACCACCTGCATCCCTGATCGTTCACTGAAGCTGCGTTCGATATAGACGATCTCATCGCCTTGCCGGACCGATAGATTGATCGGTTGGAGTGTCAGCTTGTGCAGCTCACGCATCGGGCCAATGGCGGCATCACGGACATCCAACCGTGCCTTGACGAGATTACCCAGCTCCAGCAGGCGCATGCCCAAGCGGTACGTCCCTGCGGCCGGACGGTCCACAAAACGGCCCACCGCCAGATCATTGAGGATGCGATGCGCAGTGGATGGATGCAAGCCGCTCTGGGCGCTGATCTGTTTCAGGGCCACCGGGTCTTGATGGCTTGCCAACACATCCAAGACGGCAAACACACGTTCAAGGACTTGGATCGTTGGCGTTGCGCTGTCTTTGGAGGTCATGGTGGCGTGAGAACGTGGATGAGCCTATTTTGCATGACGAAATTGGCTCATCAAGGGATGAAAAAAACCGCCGGCAAAATATTAAGGGTTATCACTAGGATGATACGCAAGCAGCTGGTAAGTGTGTCTGGGTGACACTCTGCACTGACGCGGGCCACACATTGAAAAAGACCCATGGGTTGATGGTAGAGTCGTCCTCCGCCAGTCGGTCAAGCCGTGTCGCGGAAGGTTTTTCAACCCATCAAAGCCTTGCATACCAAGGCAAAAGGTGAGCGCAGATGATGCAAGAATACAGATCGAACTCGTACCTCTTCGGTGGTAATGCGCCCTATGTCGAGGAGATGTACGAGTCGTATCTCGACAACCCGGGCTCCGTGCCGGACAACTGGCGCAGCTACTTCGACGCCCTACAAAACGTCCCGGCCACCGATGGGTCGGACACGCGCGATGTGGCTCATGCCCCGGTGATCGAGTCCTTTGCCCAGCGCGCGAAATCCAATGCGTTTGCGCTCAAAGCCAGCTCGGCCGATCTCGCTGTGGCGCGCAAGCAAGTGCATGTGCAGTCGCTGATTGCGGCGTATCGCTTCTTGGGCTCACGCTGGGCGGACCTCGATCCGCTCAAGCGTCACGAGCGGCCCAAGATTCCCGAGCTGGAGCCGGCGTTCTACGACCTGAGCGAGTCCGATATGGACATCACGTTCAGCGCCACGAACACCTACTTCACCAAAGCGGAAAACATGACGCTGCGCGAGATCGTGCAAGCGTTGCGTGAAACCTATTGCGGCTCGGTGGGTGCGGAGTACATGCACATCACCGATCCCACGGAGAAGCGTTGGTGGCAGGAACGGCTGGAAGCGATCCGCAGCAAGCCGAGTTTTTCGGTTGAAGAGAAAAAACACATTCTTGAGCGTTTGACCGCTGCGGAAGGGCTGGAGCGTTTTCTCCACACCAAGTACGTCGGCCAGAAGCGCTTCTCGCTCGAAGGTGGCGAAAGTTTCATCGCTTCCATGGATGAACTGGTGCAGCGCGCCGGTGCCAAGGGCGTGCAAGAAATCGTCATCGGCATGGCCCACCGGGGCCGGCTGAACGTGCTGGTGAACACTTTGGGCAAGATGCCCAAGGACTTGTTTGCCGAGTTCGATCACACCGCACCGGAAGACCTGCCGGCCGGCGACGTGAAGTACCACCAAGGCTTCTCCAGCGACATCCCGACCAAAGGGGGCGCGGTTCACTTGAGCTTGGCCTTCAATCCTTCCCACCTCGAAATCGTTAATCCGGTGGTCGAAGGCTCCGTCAAGGCGCGGATGGATCGTCGGGGGGATAAGGAAGGCGCACAAGTGCTGCCGGTGCTGGTGCATGGGGACGCGGCTTTTGCCGGTCAAGGCGTGGTGATGGAAACCTTGGCCTTGGCGCAGACCCGGGGCTACTACACGGGGGGCACGGTGCATCTGGTGATCAATAACCAGATCGGGTTCACCACCTCTGACCCGCGCGACAGCCGCTCGACGCTGTACTGCTCGGATGTCGTCAAGATGATCGAAGCGCCGGTGCTACACGTCAACGGCGATGATCCTGAAGCTGTGGTGCTGTGTACGCAGCTGGCCATGGACTACCGCCAAGAGTTCAAGAAGGACGTGGTGGTCGATATCGTCTGCTTCCGCAAGCTGGGCCACAACGAGCAAGACACGCCCTCGCTGACGCAGCCGCTGATGTACAAAAAGATCAGCGCCCATCCGGGTACACGGCGTCTTTACGGTGAAAAGTTGGTGGCGCAGAACGTGCTCTCGGCCGATGGTCCTGACCAGATGGCCAAGGATTTCCGTGCCGCCATGGATGCGGGCAAGCACACGGTGGATCCGGTGCTGACCAACTTCAAGAGCAAGTACGCCGTCGATTGGCTGCCTTACTTGGGGCGCAAGTGGACCGATGCCGCCGACACTGCACTGCCGCTGACCGAGATTCGGCGCTTGGCCGAAAAGATCACCACCATTCCGGCCAACTTCAAGGTGCATCCGTTGGTCGAGAAGGTCATCGCCGATCGCGCTGCGATGGGTCGAGGCCAGATCAACGTGGATTGGGGCATGGGTGAACACTTGGCCTACGCCTCGTTGGTGGCCTCGGGCTACGCGGTGCGTTTGTCGGGCGAGGACTGCGGTCGGGGCACGTTTGTGCATCGCCACGCCGTGTTGCACGACCAAAACCGCGAGAAGTGGGACATCGGCACCTATGTTCCTTTGGAGAACATTGCCGAGAACCAAGCGCCGTTCGTCGTCATTGATTCGATCCTGTCCGAAGAGGCCGTGCTGGGCTTTGAGTATGGCTATGCCGGCTCGGATCCGAACACGCTCACCATCTGGGAAGGTCAATTCGGCGACTTTGTCAACGGCGCTCAAGTGGTGATCGACCAGTTCATCGCCTCGGGTGAAGTGAAATGGGGTCGCGCCAATGGCATCACCTTGATGCTGCCGCACGGCTATGAGGGGCAGGGGCCGGAGCACTCCTCCGCACGCTTGGAGCGCTTCATGCAGCTGGCGGCGGACACCAACATGCAGATCGTGCAGCCGACTTCGGCCAGCCAGATCTTCCATGTGCTGCGTCGCCAAATGGTGCGTCAGTTCCGCAAGCCGCTGGTCATCATGACGCCGAAGTCGCTGCTGCGTAACAAGGACGCCACCTCACCGCTCAACGAGTTCACCAAGGGTGAGTTCCGCACCGTGATCGGTGACCAAAGCACGACCGTGGATGCCTCCAAGGTCAAGCGTCTGATCGCTTGTTCGGGCAAGGTCTATTACGACTTGGTCAAGAAGCGCGAGGAGAAAAAGACCGATGTGGCGGTCATTCGGGTCGAGCAGCTCTATCCTTTTCCGCACAAAGCGTTCGCTAACGAACTGAAGAAGTACCCCAACTTGGCCGATATTGTTTGGTGCCAAGACGAGCCGCAGAACCAAGGTGCTTGGTTCTTCGTGCAGCATCAGATCCACGAGAACATGCAAGAAGGACAGAAGCTTGGGTACGCCGGGCGTCCGGCCTCGGCTTCGCCGGCGGTGGGTTACGCCCACTTGCACCAAGAGCAGCAAAAGGCCTTGCTTGATCAAGCCTTCGCCAAGCTCAAGGGCTTCGTTCTGTCCAAATAACGCATTCAGACCTCATCATGGCTATCGTAGACGTCAAAGTTCCCCAACTCTCCGAATCCGTCGCTGAAGCGACTTTGCTGACTTGGAAGAAAAAGCCCGGTGATGCCGTGGCAATCGATGAAATTCTCATCGAGATCGAAACCGACAAGGTCGTGCTTGAAGTGCCCGCACCCGCTGCCGGTGTTATCGCAGCGCTGGTGGTGGCTGACGGTGGCACGGTGGTGAGTGATCAGGTCATTGCCCAGATCGACACCGAGGGCAAGGCGAGTGCCGCTGCTCCGGCGGCCCAGGCGGTGGCTGCTTCAGCTTCCGTGCCCGCTGCTGTCGTGGGTGGCAACAAGGGTGATGTGGCCATGCCTGCCGCTGCCAAGTTGTTGGCCGATAACCACCTGTCCGTCAGCACCGTGGCGGGTACCGGCAAGGATGGTCGCGTCACCAAGGGCGATGTGTTGGCTGTTGTGGCCGCAGGCAGTGCCGCCAAGCCGGCTGCTGCGGCGGCCCCCGCTGCCGCGCCTAAGGCAGCGGTGCCTGCCCCGGCCAAAGCTGCTTTGCCCGCCGTGGCGGCACCGAGCACAGGCCTCAACTTGGGCGAGCGGCCTGAGCAGCGCGTGCCCATGAGCCGCCTGCGTGCCCGTGTGGCCGAGCGGCTGGTGCAGTCGCAATCGACCAACGCCATCTTGACCACGTTCAACGAAGTGAACATGGCGCCGGTGATGGAGATGCGCAAGAAGTTTCAAGACAAGTTCGAGAAGGAACATGGCGTCAAGCTGGGCTTCATGAGCTTCTTCGTCAAGGCCGCCGTGCATGCCTTGAAGAAGTACCCGGTGCTGAACGCCTCGGTCGATGGCAACGATATCGTCTATCACGGCTACTTCGACATCGGTATTGCCGTGGGCTCGCCCCGTGGCTTGGTCGTGCCGATCATCCGCAACGCCGATCAACTGACCTTCGCTGAGATCGAAAAGAAGATCGCCGAGTTTGGTCAGAAGGCCAAAGATGGCAAGCTGGGCTTGGATGACTTGACCGGCGGGACTTTCTCCATCTCGAACGGTGGCACCTTTGGCTCGATGCTCTCGACGCCCATCATCAACCCGCCGCAGTCGGCCATTCTGGGCGTGCATGCGACCAAGGATCGTGCTGTGGTTGAAAACGGGCAGATCGTGATCCGTCCGATCAACTACTTGGCCATGTCGTATGACCACCGCATCATCGACGGCCGCGAAGCTGTGCTGGGTCTGGTGACCATGAAAGAAGCGCTGGAAGATCCGGCCCGCTTGCTGTTCGATATCTGATCGACATCTGACCATGGGCAGCCTGACGCAAGAACTTGAACGGCTTGATGAGCTGCGCCAGCGCGGTGTGCTCGATGAAGCCGAGTTCCGTCAGGCCAAGGCTCGGCTGTTGGCCGAGTCGGATGGGGCTCACCCCAGCCCCCCTGAAACCGCCTTGAATGAAATCGGTCAAACGGTGGGGCGCTTGCGCCGCAGCCGTTCTGATCGCTGGCTTGGTGGTGTCTGCGGGGGGTTGGCCCGTTTGACCGGCATCGAAAGTTGGGCTTGGCGTCTGGGTGTGACCTTGCTGGTCTGCTTGGGCGGTATTGGCCTCCCGCTCTATGTCTTGCTGTGGCTTTTTGTCCCTGACGAGTGACTCGAATCCCGTGTTACTTCAGGCCAGCCGCAGCCTCTTCTTCTGGATCCAACATGTCTCAATCCTTTGACGTCGTCGTGATCGGCGGCGGCCCCGGCGGCTACATCGCTGCCATCCGTGCCGCACAACTTGGCTTCAACGTGGCCTGCATCGACGCGTGGCAAAACGACAAAGGGGGCCCGGCTCCGGGCGGCACCTGCACCAACGTCGGCTGCATTCCGTCGAAGGCACTGTTGCAATCGAGCGAGCACTTTGAGCACGCCGCGCACCATTTCGGCGACCACGGCATCAGCCTGTCGAATCTGTCGATGGACGTGGCCAAGATGGTGGATCGCAAAAACGCGGTGGTGAAGCAAAACAACGACGGCATCCTCTACCTGCTGAAGAAGAACAAGGTCAGCTTCTTCCACGGGCTGGGCTCCTTTGCCAAGGCGCTTGAAGGGGGTGGCTACGAGATCAACGTCGCGGGTAGCACCAACGAGGTGCTGGTGGCTAAGCAAGTCATCGTCGCCACCGGCTCCAACGCCCGTGCGCTGCCGGGTGCGCCGTTTGACGAAGACAAGATCCTGTCCAACGACGGCGCGCTGCGCATCGCTGCAGTGCCCAAGAAGCTTGGTGTGATCGGCTCGGGTGTGATCGGCTTGGAAATGGGCTCGGTCTGGCGTCGCCTAGGCGCTGAAGTGACCATCCTCGAAGCCATGCCGACCTTCTTGGCTGCCGCCGACGAAGGTGTGGCCAAAGAAGCGCTCAAGGCGTTCAAGAAACAGGGGCTGAAGCTCGAATTCGGCGTCAAGATTTCCAAGGTGGATGCGGCTGGCGACGGTGTGATCGTGTCCTACACCAACGCCAAGGGCGAAGAGCAGCAGCTCGCGGTGGACAAGCTGATCGTCTCGATCGGCCGCACGGCCAACACCCACGGTTTGAATCCTGAAGCGGTTGGCCTCAAGCTCGATGAGCGCGGCCTGATCGTGGTGGACGGCGACTGCAAGACCAACTTGCCTGGCGTTTGGGCGGTGGGTGACGTGGTGCGCGGCCCGATGCTGGCGCACAAGGCCGAGGAAGAAGGCGTGGCGGTGGCTGAGCGCATCGCTGGGCAGCATGGGCACGTTGATTTCTCGATCATCCCGTGGGTGATCTACACCAGTCCAGAAATCGCGTGGGTCGGGCGCACCGAGCAGCAACTCAAAGCTGACGGCGTGGCCTACAAGGCGGGTCAGTTCCCGTTCTTGGCCAATGGTCGTGCCCGAGCGCTGGGCGATACCACCGGCTTCGTCAAGTTTTTGGCCGACGCCAAGACCGACGAGATTTTGGGTGTGCATATCGTCGGCCCGATGGCCTCGGAGTTGATCTCCGAAGCTGTGGTGGCGATGGCGTTCAAGGCGTCAAGCGAAGACATCGCGCGCATCTGTCACGCGCACCCCAGCTTGAGCGAAGCCACCAAGGAAGCGGCCTTGGCTGTGGACAAGCGAACCCTGAACTTCTGAGGTTTTGGTGCTGTACGTGAAAAGGGGGCCGAAAGGCCCCTTTTTCATGCCGTGACAAAACATGAATCGCCATGCTTTGTCATCTCAGCGCCAGCTTCGGGGACAACACTGCACGTCTTTTGCTTGGCCCTTTGGGTGCCGAGTGCGATCAAGGCGACCACCGTGCCGATGAAGACTGTCACCGAGCTGTACCACCAGAGCCTGGCTGAGCGTGGCTATCGCGCTGATGCAGCGCAGTTGCATGCCATTGCAACTTTGCAGCGTTGCCAGAACGCGTGGGCGGCCTACAAGCTCCAGCGCGGCAATGTGCTGACCAAGATCTTGGTGCGTCCGCCTTTGCCCAAGGGTGTGTACATGCACGGTGGGGTGGGGCGCGGCAAGAGCTTCTTGATGGACTGCTTTTACCAAGCGGTGCCGCTGACCCGCAAGACCCGGTTGCACTTCCATGAGTTCATGCGCGAGGTGCATCGGCAGTTGCAAGACTTGAAAGGCACGCCCAACCCGCTCGATGAATTGGGTCGGCGGATCTCGCGGCGTTTTCGGCTGATCTGCTTCGATGAGTTCCATATCGCTGACGTGACCGATGCGATGATCCTGCATCGACTGCTGACTGCCCTGTTTGCCAATCGGGTCTCGATCATCACGACATCTAATTTTAAACCCGATGATCTGTACCCGAACGGGCTACATCGTGATCGCATCCTGCCAGCCATTGAGTTGCTCAAAGCGCACATGGAGGTGATCAATGTCGATGCCGGCACCGATTACCGGCAGCGTGTGCTGACCCAAGTGCAGACCTACATGACACCCTTGGGCCATGAGACGGATGTGCGCATGAGTGCGTCTTTTGATCGCTTGGCCGAAGCCAAGGATGGTGATCCGCTGTTGCACATCGAGCACCGCCCGATTCGCGCCCGGCGGCGTGCCGGTGGGGTGGTGTGGTTCGACTTCAAGGACTTATGTGGCGGTCCACGTTCGCAGAACGACTATCTGGAGCTGGCCTCGCAGTTCCACACCTTGTTGCTGTCCGGGGTGCCTTACATGCCGCCCAAGCTGGCGTCGGAGGCGCGCCGCTTCACGTGGCTGATTGATGTGCTCTACGACCGGCACGTCAAGCTACTGATGTCCGCAGCGGTCGAGCCCGAGCAGCTCTATACCGAGGGGCCGATGGTGCATGAGTTCCCGCGCACGGTATCAAGGTTGCGGGAGATGCAATCGGCCGAGTTCTTAGCGACCGATTACCGCCGGGTCGATACCCGGTTGACCTGAATAACTTCAGGCCAAGGCATCCATCCGCATCAGCGCCAGCGAGAGGTTATCGCCACCCCCACGGGCCCGTTGACGCGCCTTGCTGATCAGCATCTTGCTGGCATCGCTGGGCTTGAGGGCATTGACGATGGTGCCCAGCTCGCGCGGGGTGAAGTAATGCCACAGCCCGTCACTGCACAACAGCAGGGAATCACCCACTTCGAGATGCTCGATGTGATGCAAGACCATCGGGGGGTCTTCCTCGGCACCCAAGCAACCGACCAAGAGGTTGGATTGGGGGTGCGAGTTGGCTTCTTCCTCGGTGATCTTGCCTTGCTCGACCAAGCGCTGCACCAGCGAATGGTCGAGCGTCCGAGTGACCATTTGGGCCCCTCGGAAGTGATAGACCCGCGAATCACCGGCGTGAATCACGTAACCTTCGCGGTTGGGCGTGATCAAGCAAGCGGCAATGGTGCTGTGGGGCTCTTGTTCAGCGGTGATGGCGGTCATGCGAATGGTCATGTGCGATTCACGCACCAACTGTTCGAGCAGCTCGCCGGGTTTGTCCCGGGCTGGACTGAAGCCACTGAACAGTTGCCGGGCGATCATGATCACTTGATCAGAGGCTTTGCGTCCGCCGCTTTTGCCACCCATACCGTCGGCCACGACGGCCAACAAGCAGCCCGGCATGCGGGGGTGAGCGATGATTTCAACTTGATCTTGTTGATACATGCGGTCGCCACGGTCAATGCCGGTGGCGGCGGAAAGTCGGTAGCCTTGGGAAGGGGGATGGCTCATGGCTGAAAACTATAATCTGACCCAGTGGGTTGTTTTGTTTGATCACGGTTGAGGTCTGTCGAGGACTGCCCAACATCTCCGCTATTTACGCATACGATGCCCGGAAAAGTGGTGCCGTTCAGACGAGAAACAACCCTTGATGATCCCGCATGACCTCTGAAGTGCCTGACGCGCTGTCCCAGCCCTCTCCGTGGCTTGAAACGGAGGTCACCGATGTCTTTGCTGTCGAGGGCCCGTTGGCCCGGATGGAGCCCGGTTATCGCCCCCGTAGGGCTCAAGTTCAATTGGCCCAAGCCGTGGCCAAGGCCTTGGACCGCCGACATGTGCTGGTCGCCGAAGCGGGTACGGGTGTCGGCAAAACCTATGCCTATTTGGTGCCTGTGTTGCTGGCCGGTTTGCGGGTGGTGGTCAGTACGGCCACCAAAGCCTTGCAAGACCAGCTTTTTTTGCGCGACTTGCCGCGCTTGACCCAAGCCTTGGGGCTGCCGCTGCGCGCTGCCTTGCTTAAGGGGCGCGGAGCGTACTTGTGCGCGCACCGACTCGACGAAGCGCGCCATCGCCTTGCTTTCCCGGCCGACCCACGCCTGTTGCGCGATCTGGCGCGGGTTGAAATATGGGCACAAACCACGATCAGCGGGGACATGGCCGAGGTGGCTGAGCTCGACGAGCGCACGCCGATCCGCGCTTGGGTCACGTCCTCGCGCGACAACTGCTTGGGCAGCGACTGCCCCCGTTTGCGCGATTGCCATGTCATCAAAGCGCGGCGTGAGGCGCTGCAAGCCGAGGTGGTGGTGGTCAATCACGCCCTGTTTTTTGCCGATATGAGCTTGCGTGATAGCGGTTTGGCCGAGCTGTTGCCCAACGTCGATGCGGTGGTGCTGGACGAAGCGCATCGGCTCAACGAGATGGGTGTGCAGTTTCTCGGGCAAACGCTGACGTCGGGCGCGTGGCTGGAGTTGGCCCGAGATCTGCTCGCGGTGGGGCTTGCCAAAGCGCGGGGCATGCAGGACTGGCGTGTTTTGTCCGGGCGCGTCGAGCGCCAAGTGCGGGGCTGGTGCCTGAGTGTGGCCAGCGTGGCCACGGCGGTGAGTCCACAGGCCAGTCGAGGGGGGCGCTTGCGTTGGGATCGTTGTGTCGCTCACCCTGACTTCACCCCGGGATTGCGTGATTTGGCCGCCTTGGCGGTGGAAGTGTGTGACGCCCTCGAAGGGCTGCGTGGGTTGGATCCGGAGTTCGAACGGCTCCATCAGCGGGTGCAGCACTTGGGTGATCGCGTCCAGATGTTTGCGCTGGAGGCTGCGCCCAAGCGGGTTCGTTGGCTGGATGTGCTGGGCTCGCACGTCACGCTGACCGACGCCCCCTTGGACTTGCGTGAGGCCTTGCGTGAGCCCATGAGCAAGCCGGGTCGTGCTTGGGTGATGACCTCGGCCACGTTGGGTGAGACCGAACAACTGGATTGGTTCACCCGCAGCTTGGGTCTGAAGGATGCGCACATCCTGCGGGTTGAAAGCCCGTTCGATTACGCCGCCCAAGCCCGTCTTTGGGTGCCTGAGCACTTGCCTCGACCGCAAGACCTTGCCCACGCCCCAGCCGTAGCGGCTTTGGCCGCCCGTTGTGTGGCGGTGCTGGGCGGGCGCACCTTTGTGCTCACGACCAGTTTGCGGGCCTTGAACAGCATCGGCGAGGCCTTGCAGCAGCACTTTGGGGGGGCTGTAGAGGTCTTGGTGCAGGGCCACGAGTCCCGCAGAGCCTTGCTGTCGCGTTTTATGGCAGCAGGTCAGAGCGGGCGAGCGGCGGTATTGGTGGGTTCGCAAAGCTTTTGGGAAGGCATTGATGTGCCAGGCAGGGCCTTGCAGTGTGTTTTGATCGACAAACTGCCGTTTCCTGTGCCCGACGATCCTTGGATGGAGGCTCGCTCGCAACTCTGCCAAGCCGAGGGGGGTGATCCCTTTCGGGATGTCTCCTTGCCGGAGACGGCGGTAGCCCTGAAACAAGGGGCTGGGCGTTTGATCCGCAGTGAAACCGATCAAGGCCTGCTGGTGATTTGCGATGTTCGTTTGGCCAAAATGTTTTACGGTCGGCGCTTGCTGCGCGCTCTGCCGCCCATGTTGCGACTTGGCAGTGAGTCGCAGGCGATGGCATGGTTGCAAGGGCTGCAAGCCACCGTTGCGCATGGAGGGTTACCAGAGATGCCACCAGCGCTTACGCGGTAGATCGAAGCCTTTGGCCAAAAAACGACTGTTGGGGTAGTTCAAACGCATGACCCGCTCGGCATCTTGTTTCAGGGGCAAAAGCCCGAGCTGTTCGTAGCTCTTGGACAAAATGAACAGCGCTTCTTCAGTGGCTGGCACCCCTCGAAAATCCTGTACCACCCGTTGGGCACGGTTGACAGCGGCGACGAACGCGTGGCGCTGGTAGTAGTAGCGCGCCACATGCACTTCGTAGGCTGCCAACGAATGGGTGATGTAGTCCATGCGCAGTTGGGCATCCGGGGCATAGCGCGACTCGGGGTAGCGATCCGTGACGACCTTGAACGATTGATAGGCCTCTTTGGCCGCTTGCTGATCGCGCTCGGTCAGGTCTTGGCGGCTCCAGTTGCCAAACAAGCCCAAGTCATCGTTGAAATTGATCAGGCCTTGCAGGTAGTAAGCGTAGTCGAGCGCTGGACTGGTGGGGTGCATTTTCAGAAAACGCTCGACGATGGCCAGTGACTGCGCGCGTTCTTGTTGGCGGTAGTAGATATAGGCTTGCTCAAGCTGGGCTTGCTGCGCCAGCAAAGAGCCTGTGGCACGGTTTTCGACTTTCTCGAAAAGCTGCTTGGCTTGCTCCAAGCCACCGCCTTCCAGCTCCTCCCGGGCCATTGCGTACAATTTTTCAGGGTTGTCTCGGTCGCTGTCACTCAGCGTCGGGGTGCCACTGCACCCTGACAATGCCGCAGCAAGCCCGAAGCCGAAGCCAAGCAAGGCCATGCGCAAGGCGCGCGCGCTCTGGCCCAAGAAGGTCAGTCGTAGGGTGGTCGGTCTCATGGGGCCGTGTTTTTCATTGTCAAGTTGGTCCGAAGAGAGCGCGAATTATATGAATGACCCTCTGGAATGGGCTGAAGTATCGGCCACGGATGAGGGCAGTGCCCCCATCTGGGATGCTGAGACCCGTGTTGAGTCGGTGGATGCCGCCGGACATGGCGAACGCTTAGATCGGTGGCTGGGCCGTTTGGCGACCGAGTTCTCTCGCAATCACATGCAGCAATTGATCCGTGATGGGCATGTCAGTGTGAATGGCGTGGTCGCCAACACACCGTCACGCAAGGTCCAGATTGGCCAGCGCATCAGTGTGACCTTGATGCCCACGGCACAAAGTCAAGCCTTCAGGCCGGAGCCGATGGCCCTCACGGTGTGTTTTGAAGATGAGCATGTGTTGGTGGTCAACAAGCCGGCGGGGATGGTGGTGCATCCTGCCGCTGGCAATTGGTCGGGCACCTTGCTCAACGGTCTGCTGGCGCGCTACCCAGCCTCCGTCCAGTTGCCCCGTGCGGGGATCGTCCATCGGCTCGACAAAGACACCAGCGGTTTGATGGTGGTGGCGCGGACGTTGGCGGCGCAGACCGCGCTGACCCGCATGATCGCGGACCGGGTGGTGCGGCGCGAATACTGCGCGGTGGTTCACGGCTGCGTCTCGGCCGCCTTGGCCACCATTGAAGCGCCGATTGGCCGAGATCCGGTGGTTCGGGTCCGTATGGCGGTGGTCGCCTCGGGGCGACCTTCCCGGACCGATGTGCGCTGTGTGGCGGCGGGCAGCCGTTTCAGTGCGGTGTTGTGCCGCTTACATACCGGGCGAACCCATCAGATTCGGGTCCACATGGCCAGTCGCGGGCATCCTTTGGTGGCCGATGAGATCTATGGTGGGCGCGCTGCGCTGGGGCTGACACGGCAAGCCTTGCATGCTTTGCGCTTGTCCTTCGAGCACCCCATCCATGGCCAGCTTTTGGCCTTTGAAGCGGAGCCTCCGGACGATTTACGCGCGGCTTGGCAGGAAGTGACTGGGCAGAATTCGGTGATTGGGTACAATCGCGCCGCCTGAGCCTTCGACCGGCCAGAGCCAAGCCGCCAAGCCCTTGATGTCCATGGATGATCGAGGGCGATGAACGCGAAGATGTGCGGCCAGTTGCGTGCCCGTGCGCCAGGACGCCTTGTCCTGCCCTGTTCCGAAGCTGTCAAGAACGCAGCGCGGATTTTTAGATGAAGTCATGAACACCCAAGATGCAAAGCGCGTTCTTGAGGCCGCTCTTCTCTGCGCGGATCAGGCGTTGTCGATGCGTGATATGCAAACACTGTTTGCTGATGAGCTGGCACCGGACGTCTTGCAGGAGTTGCTGGACGCGCTGCGGCGTGATTGGTCCTTGCGCGGTTTAATGTTGGTCCCTGTGGCCACAGGGTGGCGATTTCAGAGCCAGCCCGATGTGCAGGTCTATCTGGAGCGCTTGCATCCCGAAAAGCCACCGCGTTATTCGCGTGCGGTCTTGGAAACCTTGGCCATCATTGCCTATCGTCAGCCCGTGACCCGGGGTGATATCGAGCAGATTCGGGGTGTGGGCGTGAGCACACCCATCGTGCGGCAACTGGAAGATCGCGGCTGGATCGAAGTGATCGGCCACCGCGATGGCCCCGGGCGGCCTGCTTTGTATGCCACCACGCGCCATTTTCTGGACGATCTTGGACTCCATTCACTCCGGCAGTTGCCGGTACCTCTCAACCCGGCCGGGCCTGACACCGTGGCCGACACCGTGGCCGACGCGATCTCTGTTGCGCTCGGTTGAACTTCAGTTTTCTAGGCCCGAGGCCACACCATGAACGATCCTCAAGACAACGTGCCTTCCTCCGATCAACCCGATCCCTCGGTCCCGTCCCAAGACGGATCGGCTGAGAAGCCGGCGGTCAAGCGCCGCAGTCCGCGCCGCAAGGTGGTAGTGGTTGAAGCGGCCCCTGTCGAACCTGTAGAGGTCGAGGTAGCGCCGGTAGAAACCGCGGCACTGACCGAGCCGGTCAAGCGGCGTCGTCTGCGCAAGCCGGTGGTGGCTGAGCAGGTTCAACCGCAAGATCAACCCCAAGATCAACCCCAAGCAGCAACCCAAGAGGTTGCTGCTCCGGTCGAGGCATCCCTGGCCGTGACAGCGCCAAGCGAAGCTGCGCCAGTTCCCGTTGAGGGCTTTGCCTTTGCCGATGTGGTGTCGGGGGCCTATGACGCCGAGGACAGCGCCACCAGCAACGAAGCGCCTGAATCTGCCGAGCCCACCAAGCGTGTTTTGAGCGCCGATGCGGATGCCCCCAAGCTGCACAAAGTGCTGGCTCAAGTGGGTGTCGGTTCGCGGCGCGATATGGAACAGCTCATCATGGACGGGCGGGTCTCGGTCAATGGCGAGCCGGCCCATTTGGGCATGCGCATCACCTACGGCGATGAGATCAAGGTGGCTGGGCGCGTGGTCAAGGTGCGGATTGCTCCGCCCGTGGCGCGCATCTTGGCCTATCACAAGCCGGCTGGCGAGGTGGTGACGCACAACGACCCCGAAGGTCGCCCCACGGTGTTTCGGCGTTTGCCGCGTTTGGGTCACGGCAAGTGGCTCTCGGTGGGCCGGCTGGACTTGAACACCGAGGGGTTGTTGCTGTTCACCAACTCGGGCGAGTTGGCCAACCATTTGATGCATCCGCGTTTTGGCGTGGAGCGTGAATACGCCGTGCGGGTGCTTGGCACCTTGGACGACGTGGGGCGTGATCGCTTGCTGACCGGCGTCGATATTGAAGGCCAGAAAGCCTCCTTCAAGTCGATTGAAAACGGCGGCGGCGAGGGTATCAATCACTGGTATCGCGTCGTAATCACCGAAGGCCGTAACCGCGAAGTGCGCAAGCTCTTCGACGCCGTGGGCCTGACGGTGAGCCGACTGATTCGTATTCGTTATGCCTCCGTGGTGTTGCCCCGAGGCCTCAAGCGAGGCATTTGGGTGGAATTGGGTGAGGCGGATGTCCACCAGATCACCCGCATGGCCGGGATGGATCCCGAGCAGGTGGTGCCACAGCGCCGCGAGCGAGCCGCTGCACCACCGGCTCGCCAGCAACCTGTGCAAGGCGGTGGTGGACAGTCGCAGCCGCAGGGGCGCGGTCGCCAAGGGGGTCAAGCTGAACGCAGCGACCGTGGTGAGCGTGTTGATCGTGGTGACCGGGGTGACCGGGGTGGGCAACAAGCTGCGCCAGGTCGTCCGGGCAAGGGCCAAGATGGACCGCGCGGAGGAGGTCGCTCGAATGAGCGCAACGACCGCCAACCGGATCGCCAAGGTGAGCGCCAAAGCAGTGGTTTCCAGAACCGCCGGCCCAACCCGAATCAGAACCAGAACCCGAACGAGCAGCGTGCCGAGCCGCGTCGCCAAGTGGTGGCCGATGAGTTGTCGGACGATGGCCCGATGCATATTCCCAATCCGCTGGAACAGACCTTTGATCGCCGTTTCGCCACGGGTTCCAAGCGCATCAGCTCCGGCTTTGGTCGTCCGACCGAAGAGCCGATCCGTCAAGAGGGGCGTGGTCAAGGGCGCGGCCCGGGTCAGGGGCCGAAGCAGCCCGATCCGATGCAGACCTCGGTGGGTTATATCGGGGCAGATGCCTACTTCACCAAGCCCGGTGGGGGCGGTCGGCGAGGCGGGCGGCGCTAGAATGCCCGGTTTTTCACATCACTGATTTGCAGGAGTATTGACCCATGGCTATCGAACGCGCTCTTTCCATCATCAAGCCCGACGCTGTCGCCAAGAACGTGATCGGCCAGATTTACAGCCGCTTTGAAGGCGCAGGCCTGAAGATCGCCGCTGCCAAGCTGGTGCATCTGTCGCGCGCTGAAGCCGAAGCGTTCTACGCAGTTCACAAGGCTCGCCCGTTCTTCAACGATCTGGTGACGTTCATGATCTCCGGCCCGGTGATGATCCAAGTGCTGGAAGGCGAAAACGCCATTCTGAAGAACCGCGAACTGATGGGCGCGACCGACCCGAAGAAGGCCGAGAAGGGCACCATCCGTGCCGATTTCGCCGATTCGATCGACGCTAACGCTGTCCACGGCTCAGACGCCCCGGAAACCGCTGCTGTTGAAGTGGCGTTCTTCTTCCCCGGCCTGAACGTTTACAGCCGCTGATCGCTGCTTTCAATGACCGCAGTCAATCTGCTTGATTTCGACCTCGACGCGCTGGCAGCTTATTGCGAACAGCTCGGCGAGAAACGCTTCCGGGCGGTCCAGCTCTTTCGCTGGATCCATCAACGTGGGGCCACTGATTTCGAGCAGATGACCGATCTGGCCAAGTCGCTCAGATCCAAGCTGTCTGGGGTGGCGGTGATTCAACCGCTGCCTGTTATTTCTGAACATCGCTCCACCGACGGCACCATCAAATGGTTGTTTGACGTCGGGGCCGGTAATGCGGTCGAGGCGGTGTTCATCCCCGAAGACGACCGGGGCACGTTGTGTGTGTCCTCGCAGGCCGGTTGTGCGGTCGGTTGTCGTTTTTGTTCTACAGGGCATCAGGGCTTTTCGCGCAATCTCTCCACGGGGGAGATCTTGGCGCAGCTCTGGTACGCCGAACACAGTTTGCGGCGCGACGCGGCTACCCGTAGTCCGCATCGCTTGGGCCCCCAAGGTCTTCAAGGGACGCAGCCCTTAGAGCGCGTCATCACCAACGTCGTGATGATGGGCATGGGCGAGCCACTGCAAAACTACGCAGCAGTGCTGCCTGCGCTGCGCGTGATGCTTGATGACCACGGCTACGGCCTGTCGCGGCGGCGCGTCACGGTCTCGACCTCCGGGGTGGTGCCGATGATGGATCGGCTGGGTGCCGATCTGCCGGTGGCTCTTGCCGTGTCGCTGCATGCGCCGGACGATGCGCTGCGTGATCCACTCGTGCCGATCAATCGCAAGTACCCCCTGGCCGAGTTGCTGGAAGCTTGCCAGCGCTACTTGAAGACCGCGCCGCGCGACTTCATCACCTTCGAATATTGCATGCTCGATGGTGTCAACGACACCGAGGCCCATGCGCGGGCCTTGCTCGCCTTGGTCGGATCGCAGGGTCCGGTGGGCCGCGTGCCGTGCAAGTTCAATCTGATTCCTTTCAATCCTTTTCCCGCCTCAGGCCTGCTGCGCTCCAAGCGTGAACAGGTCGAAGCCTTTGCCCGCGTGTTGATCGAAGGTGGCTTGGTCACCACGGTGCGCAAGACGCGCGGCGATGACATCGACGCCGCCTGTGGTCAGCTGGCCGGTGAGGTCCAAGACCGCACCCGTGCGGTGGTGCGCATGACCCGAGGTCCGGTGCTTGCTGCGCAGCGGAGCGATCAGCCATGAGGCGGTGGCATGGGTGGTGGTGCCTGCTATGGGCCCTGAGTCTGTTCGGCCTGAGTCTGATCGGTGGTTGTGCCAGTTCAAACTCTTCCTCGGGTTCGGGGTTGTCGTCGGATGGCAATGGCGGTGTCCAGCATGCCGACTTGGTGACCTCGTCGGATGAGACCGATGTGGACAAGCGCTCGCGCATTCGTCTGGAGTTGGCCTCGGCTTATTTCTCTCAAGGCCAAACGGCGACGGCGCTGGATGAAGTCAAGCGGGCTTTGCAGGCCAATCCGAACAACGTACCGGCCTACAACTTGCGTGGCTTGATCTACGCCAGCTTGGGTGAGCCCGGCTTGGCCGATGAGAGCTTCCGGCGTGCTTTGCAGATCAACCCACAAGACGGTGACACCTTGCAGAACTACGGCTGGACTTTGTGCCGGTTCAAGCGTTACCCGGAAGCGGCGGTGCAATTCAATGCGGTCTTGGCTTTGCCCCAGTGGCGTGAGCCCGCCAAGACGTTGCTGGCTCAAGGGGTTTGCGAGGCCCGTGCGGGCAATCTTGACGTCGCCGAAAAGACGCTGGTGCGCAGCTATGAGCTGGACGCTGCCAACATGACCACCGCGCTCAACTTGTCGGAAGTACTGTTCCGGCGCGGCGACTTGGAGCGCGCCTTCTTCTACATTCAGCGCGTCAATGCGGTCGCTGAAAAGGCCAATGCCGAGACCCTCTGGCTGGCCCTTCGGATTGAGAGAAAACGCGGCCACCGTGCGGCCATGGACGAGCTGGGCCAGCAACTCCGTAATCGGTTCACGGGTTCAAGGCAAGCCACAGCGTATGAGCGGGGACAATTCGATGAGTAATGAGGCGGCGGCCCATGTGGCCGGGATCGACGACGTAGTGGTGCAGGGGGGCTCATCAGCAGGTGAGATGCTGCGCCGGTTGCGCCAAGACCGAGGTGTTGAGCTTGAGGCCTTGGCCAGTGCGCTGAAAGTGCCGGTCCACAAACTCGAAATGCTGGAAGCAGACCGCTTCCAAGAATTGCCGGGTTTGGCCTTTGTGCGCTCTCTGACCCAGTCGATGTGTCGTCAACTGCATGTCGATCCACAGCCGGTCATGGCGTTGCTGCCCAGCTCGGTGATCGCCTCTGAGTCACTTGAAAGCGTCAGTCGTGGTTTGGCGGAGCCTTTCCGTGAACCCTCGACCCGCACCGATCCCACCCGGTGGCCAGAATGGTTGCGACCCATGGTGGTCGGGCCGGCCTTGCTGTTGTTGATCGCGCTGGGCTTTTGGCTGGCACCTGGGCGCTCTGCGGTCACCGCTGCCGACGCCGACATGGGGGCCAGCATGCCTTCGGTCACCGTGCCTGCAAGTGGTGGTGGCAGTGGCGCATCGTCACCAGCAACGTCAACGTCGCTGGTGACGACCTCTGCGGCAGTTGTCCCGGCATCCGGCGCTTCGGGGGCCGCTGGCGTGCTTGGACCCTTGCCGTTGGTGGCTGCTTCAGCCCCGACCGAGATGGTGGTGACCGAAACCGTGCATTTGGTCTCCAACGAAGCCCCGACCGCTTCCAACCCGCCGCCCCATGTGGCGGGCCAAGTGGTGTTGCGCACCTCGGCTGAATCATGGGTGGAGGCTCGCGATGCGGCCGGGCAGTCTTTGCTGGCGCGCATGTTGATGCCGGGTGAGGTGGTGGGGTTGGATGGTGCGATGCCCGTGCGGGTCAAGATTGGCAATGTGTCGGGCACGACCTTGACCTTTCGTGGTCAAGCCGTCGATCTGGCCCCTTTCGCGCGCGATAACGTGGCGCGTGTGGAGTTGAAATGAATGCGTCCGACATGACCATGGTTCCCATTCCTTTGGGCGAACCGGCCTCGCGCCGCAGCCTTCAGGCGCGTGTGGTTTGGGGTGATCGGGTCGTGACCGTCGGCGGGGATGCGCCGGTGCGCGTGCAGTCGATGACCAATACCGACACGGTCGATGTCATCGGCACCGCAATCCAGGTGAAAGAGCTGGCGCTGGCCGGCTCAGAGATGGTGCGCATCACCGTCAACACGCCCGAAGCAGCGGCAGCCGTGCCCGAGATCCGTGCCCAGCTCGACCGCATGCAGATCGACGTGCCCTTGATCGGCGACTTTCACTACAACGGCCACCGCTTGCTGACGGACTTCCCCGAGATGGCGCAAGCGCTGTCCAAGTACCGCATCAACCCCGGCAACGTCGGCAAGGGCGACAAGCGAGATCGCCAGTTCGGCTTGATGATCGAAGCGGCCCTGCGCCACGACAAGCCGGTACGCATTGGCGTGAACTGGGGCAGCCTGGATCAAGATTTGCTCGCACGTTTGATGGATGAGAACCACCAGCGCCCGCAGCCGTGGGAAGCCCGACAGGTCATGTACGAGGCGCTGATCCAGTCGGCCCTTGATTCCGCCGCCTACGCGGTGGAGCTGGGTATGAACCCGGCGCAGGTGCTGATCAGCTGCAAGGTCTCGGGCGTGCAGGATCTGATCGCGGTCTACCGTGAACTGGCCAAGCGCTGTGATTACCCGCTGCATCTCGGCCTGACCGAAGCAGGCATGGCGACCAAGGGCACGGTGGCCTCAAGCGCGGCGCTGGCTGTGCTGCTGCAACAAGGCATTGGCGACACGATCCGCGTTTCACTCACGCCCCAGCCGGGCGAAGCCCGCACCCAAGAGGTGGTGGTGGCGCTGGAGATCCTCCAAGCTTTGGGCTTGCGCACCTTTGTGCCGAGTGTGACGGCTTGCCCGGGTTGTGGGCGCACCACCAGCACCACCTTCCAAGAGCTTGCCAAGGGCATCGACGATTATTTGCGCGCCAGCATGCCGCTTTGGCGCGCCAAGTATCCGGGCGTGGAGCACCTTAAGGTGGCGGTGATGGGCTGCATCGTCAACGGTCCCGGTGAGAGCAAGCACGCTGACATCGGTATCAGCCTGCCCGGCACCGGCGAAGCGCCCGCTGCGCCCGTTTTCATCGACGGTGAGAAGGCGCTGACGCTGCGTGGCGAAGGCATCGCCACCGAGTTCCACGCCTTGGTTGAGCAATACATTGAACGCCGTTTTGGCACTTCCGGCACTTCCTGATGAGCGAAAAACTCCAAGCCGTCAAAGGCATGAACGACCTGCTGCCGCCCGATTCGGCCCGCTGGGAATGGTTTGAAGAGACGGTGCGCGCGCTGATGCGCCGCTACGGCTACGCCAACATCCGCACCCCCATCGTCGAGCCGACGCCGCTGTTTGTGCGCGGTTTGGGCGAAGTCACCGACATCGTCGAGAAGGAGATGTACTCCTTCGAAGACAAGATGAACGGCGACGCGTTGACGCTGCGTCCTGAAGGCACCGCTGGGGTGGTGCGCGCTGTGGTGCAAAACAACTTGCTCTACGACGGTGGCAAGCGGCTGTTCTATATCGGCCCGATGTTTCGCCACGAGCGGCCGCAAAAGGGCCGCTATCGCCAGTTCCACCAAGTTGGTGTCGAGGCCATGGGCTTTGCCGGTCCGGACGTGGACGCCGAAGTGATCCTGATGGCGCGCAGCCTGTGGCGTGATCTGGGCTTGAGCGATGTGCGCCTCGAACTCAATAGCCTTGGTCAACCGCCAGAGCGCCAAGCGCACCGTGCGGCCTTGATCACGTACTTCGAAGCCCACCTTGATCAGCTCGATGAAGAAGCCAAACGGCGTTTGCATAGCAACCCGCTGCGCATCCTCGACACCAAGAACCCGGCCATGCAAGCCCTGGTCGAAGCGGCGCCGCAGTTGATGGATTTCTTGGGCGAGGCGTCGATCAAGCATCTGAACGCGGTGCGTGCGGTGCTTGATGCCGTCGGCCAACCCTATCGCATCAACCCGCGCTTGGTGCGCGGCATGGACTACTACAACCTGACGGTGTTCGAGTGGGTCACGGACCGCCTCGGCGCGCAAGGCACGGTGTGCGGCGGCGGGCGCTACGACGGCTTGATCGAGCAAATCGGCGGCAAGCCGGCCCCGGCGGTGGGTTGGGGCTTGGGTGTCGAGCGTGTGCTGGCGCTGTTGGAAGAAGGTGGCCTGACGCCACCGACGCAGGTGCCCGACGTTTACGTGGTGGTGCCGGATGTGCCAGCGCTGGTGCCTGCCATGGTCACGGCCGAAGCCTTGCGAGCGGCAGGCGCGCGCGTGTTGCTGCACCCTTTCGGCAAGGACGGCCCAGGCAGCATGAAGTCGCAGTTCAAAAAGGCCGATGCCAGCGGCGCACGCTTCGCGCTGGTGTTTGGTGGCGACGAGTTGGCTCAAGGGATGGTGGCCGTGAAGCCGTTGCGCGCTGGCGGTGGTGAGCAGCGTTTGCAGCCTTTGGCCGAGGTGGCCGCATGGGCTGCTGACTTGGTGGGCGGTGCCGCCTGAGAGGGCGGGGGCCGCATAATCGCGAATTTTCCTGCGGCCCTTGAAGGGCGCAGGGCTAGCACGGGCACGACTTGCGCATGAGCAATCTAGATCTTGAAGAGCAGGAACAGCTCGAACAACTGAAGCATTTCTGGCGGCGTTGGGGCAACCTGATCAGCTGGTCGCTGGTGGCGGTGCTGCTGGCGTGGTCGGGCTGGAACGGTTGGCAGTGGTGGCAACGCGACCAAGCCGCCAAGGCAGCGGGCATGTTTGACGCCTTGGAGCAAGGCGTGTCGGCGGGCGATGTGGCGCGTGTCAATCAAGTCTTTGCTGATTTGAAGAGCCGCTACCCCGGGACCGCCTACGCCGGCCAAGCGGGCTTGATGGCTGCTCGGCTGCAATGGGAACGGGGCCAGAAAGATGCGGCTCGCACCAGCTTGACATGGGTGATCGACGAGGCGTCTGAGCCGGAATACCGCACCTTGGCGGCGTTGCGTTTGGCGGCTGTTCTGGCTGACGACAAGAAATTTGATGAGGCCCTCAAGGTGCTCGCCGCTGACCCTCCCAAGGCCATGGCTGCTTTGGTCGAAGACCGGCGCGGTGACATCTTGCAGATGCAAGGCAAGGTCGATGAAGCCGTTAAGGCCTACACCGTGGCTTGGCAGACCATGCCTGAGACGGTGGATTACCGCCGCGCCATCGAGGCCAAGTTGACGGCGCTGGGCAAGGCCTCGGTGCTGGCCCCAGCTTCAGCCGCCAACGCCGCGTCGGGAGCTTCTCGATGAATCGTCGCGCCAACGCCAAGGCTGTGTTGACCCGTGCCGCCGCCTTGTTGGGTTTGGTGGGCTGGGTGGCATGGGGTGGTGTTTGGTTGGCAGGGTGTGCTTCACCGCCGCCTGAGCCTGCGGCCTTGGAACCTTTTACCCCAAGCCTCAAGGGTCAGCAGATCTGGTCGCGCACCATGGGGCCTTTGGTGCCTGGACAGAGCGTGGCTGTGGTGGGTGAGCGTTTTGTTTTGGCCACTCAGGCGGGTGAGTTGATCACGCTGGACGCCGCCACCGGCTTGCCGCGTGAACGGGTGCGGATCGGCACGCCGATTTCTGCCGGCGTGGGCAGCGACGGGGTGCATAGCGCCGTGGTGACCCGCGACAACGAGCTGGTGGTGGTGGCGGCCGGAGCGATCCGCTGGAAGACGCGCCTGAACATGCGCGTGGTCACGCCTCCTTTGGTGGCGGGTGAGCGGGTTTTTGTGCAGGGCGTGCAGCGCACGGTCGAGGCCTATGACGCCCACGACGGCCGCAAGCTCTGGACTTTTCAGCGTCCGGCCGCCGAAGCTTTGGCCTTGGCGCAGACCGGCGTGCTGATGGCCTACCAAAACACGCTTCTTGTCGGGATGGGCGCGCGCATGGTGGCGCTTGACCCCTTGCTGGGGTCGGTGCGCAGTGAGCATGTGATTGCCACGCCGCGTGGCACCAACGAAGTCGAGCGCTTGGCCGATTTGGTGGGGCCTGCGGGACGTGCAGGCGATGTGGTGTGTGTCCGCGCCTTTCAATCGGGCGTGGGCTGCGTGGACATGGCGCGTTTGGCGCTGCTCTGGTCGCGGCCGAATGCTGGCTTTCAAGGTTTGGCGGCGGATGGTGACTTTGTTTTTGGTGCCACCACGACAGATCGCTTGACCGCTTGGCGTCAACCCACGGGCGATGTGGTCTGGAGTACCGATCGGTTGCGCAACCGGGGCCTGAGCACACCGCTGCTGTTTGATCGCACGGTGGTGATGGGCGATGCGCAAGGATGGGTCCACTTCCTCTCAAGAGACAAGGGCGAAACGTTGTTTCGCTGGTTCACCGACGAGAGTGGAGTGATGGCACCGCCTGTGCGGGCTGCCAAGAATGTGCTGGTGTTGACCCGTGCGGGCAACGCCTATGGCCTGCGGGTCGAATGACGGATGAATTGACGCTCTGATGAAACCAGTGATCGCTTTGGTGGGACGCCCCAACGTGGGCAAATCCACGCTTTTCAACCGACTCACGGGCAGTCGTGATGCGATCGTGGCGGACTATCCCGGCCTGACGCGGGACCGGCACTATGGGGACGGCAAGCTGGCTGGCCACGCCTTCATCGTCATTGATACGGGTGGCTTTGAGCCCGATTGCACCGAGGGCATCTTCAAGGAGATGGCTCGCCAAACCCGCCAAGCGGTGGCCGAAGCGGATGCGGTGGTGTTTGTGGTGGATATCCGCGCTGGCTTGTCCGCGCAGGACCATGACATTGCCAAGTACCTGCGCAGCGCCAACAAGCGCGTCATCCTTGCGGCCAACAAGGCCGAAGGCATGATCGATGCGCCGCAACTTTCTGAGTTCTACGAGCTGGGCATTGGCCCGCCGCTGGCGATTTCCTCGGCCCACGGCCAAGGTATTCGCAGCTTGGTCGAAATCGCCTTGGAAGGCCTGGAGCCGCCCGAGGAAGAGGATGAGGCCGCCAAGGGTGCAGCGGGTGGCCCCAACCGGCCGATTCGTTTGGCCGTGGCTGGCCGGCCCAATGCGGGCAAGTCCACCTTGATCAACGCTTGGCTGGGCGAAGAGCGCTTGGTGGCTTTTGATCTGCCGGGCACGACCCGCGACACCATCCACGTGCCGTTCGAGCGCAATGGCCAGCATTTCGAGCTGATCGACACCGCAGGTCTGCGTCGCAAGGGCAAGGTCTTTGAAGCCATCGAGAAGTTCTCGGTGGTCAAAACCCTGCAAGCGATTGCCGACGCCAACGTGGTGTTGCTGGTGGTGGATGCGACCGAAGGGGTGTCCGATCAAGACGCCCACATCGCGGGCTACATCTTGGAGGCCGGTCGGGCGGTGGTGGTGGCGATCAACAAGTGGGACGCCATCGACCGCTACCAGCGCGAACGCTTGGATCGCTCCATTGAGCTGCGCCTGCCGTTCTTGAAGTTCGCCCCGATCATTCAAATTTCGGCGACGCGTCGCCAAGGCTTGGGGCCTTTGTGGCAAGCGATCACGGGTGCGTGGGCGGCGGCGATGGCCAAGTTGCCCACCCCGGTGCTGACGCGCTTGCTGCAAGAAGCGGTGCAGTTCCAGCAACCCAAGCGAGTGGGCTCAACCCGGCCCAAGCTGCGCTACGCCCACCAAGGCGGGCAGAATCCGCCGCTGGTGGTGATCCACGGTAATGCGGTGGATCAAGTCACGGATGTCTACAAGCGCTATTTGGAGAGCCGAATCCGGGCGCATTTCAATTTGGCGGGTACGCCGCTGCGCATCGAGTTCCGCGCTTCGCATAACCCGTTCGATGCCAAAGATTCCTAAAGCCCCCCCGGGGTCAGCGGGCGCGTGTGTTAACGTGCGCGCTCATTTCGTCCAACGTAACAACTCCACCCAGACGGAGAACCATCGTGAGCAATAACAAAGGGCAACTTCTACAAGACCCGTTTCTGAACCTGCTTCGCAAGGAGCATGTGCCGGTGTCGATCTACCTTGTCAATGGCATCAAGTTGCAAGGTCATATCGAGTCCTTCGATCAGTACGTGGTTCTGTTGCGCAATACCGTGACCCAGATGGTTTACAAGCACGCGATCTCGACGGTCGTGCCAGGTCGTCCGGTGGTCAATTTCCACGTCGGTGATCAGCCTGCGGACTTGCTTTGAGCCAGTCCGCTGACGGCCTCTTCGGGTTGACGCACGCTTGACTGCACCTGTTGTTTCTGCCGCTGATCTGCCACGGGCTGTGCTCGTGGGGGTTGACTTTGGCGGTAAGGCTTTCTTCGATCCTTCCTTGGACGAGTTGGCTTTGCTGGCCGAGTCCGCTGGTGATCTGCCAGTGGCGAAGTTGACCGCCAAGCGGCGCAGTGTCGATGCCGCTCTTTTTGTCGGCTCAGGCAAGGCCGATGAAATCAAAGCCTTGGTGCAACTGCACGCCGCGCAATGTGTGATCTTCGATCAGCTTCTTGGGCCGGCACAGCAGCGTAATCTGGAAAAACACCTCGGTGTTGAGGTGCTCGACCGGACCATGTTGATCCTTGAGATCTTCGCGGCCCGGGCGCGCAGCCACGAAGGTAAGTTGCAAGTCGAGTTGGCGCGGCTTCAGTACCTCTCGACCCGCCTTGTGCGGCGTTGGAGTCACTTGGAGCGTCAGCGCGGCGGTGTCGGCTTGCGCGGTGGCCCTGGGGAAACCCAGATTGAGCTGGATCGCCGCATGATTGGCGAGCGCATCAAGGCCGTCAAAGAGCGTTTGGTCAAGGTCAAGCGCCAACGCGGCACCCAGCGTAAAGCGCGTGAGCGCAGCGGGGTGTTGCGGGTCTCGTTGGTCGGCTACACCAATGCCGGCAAGAGCACCTTGTTCAATGCCTTGGTGAAGGCGCATGTCTACGCCGCCGACCAGCTCTTTGCCACGCTCGACACCACCACGCGCCAGCTCTACCTTGAAGAGGCACAGGCCCGCGTGTCTTTGTCGGACACGGTGGGCTTTATCCGCGATTTGCCCCATGCCTTGGTCAACGCTTTTCAAGCCACTTTGCAAGAGGCGATGGAAGCGGATGTGCTGTTGCATGTGGTCGATGCGGCCAGCCCAACGTGGTTCGATCAAGTCCGTGAAGTCCAGCGCGTGCTGGGCGAGATCGGTGCCGCCGATGTTCCACAGATTCTCATCTTCAACAAATGGGATCTGATGGAGGAAACCCTCCGTCCTCGGGCGGATGAAGATTTTTTCGAGCTCGAACCGGGCCGCAGTGTGCCGCGACTGTTTGTAAGCGCAGTCACCGGACACGGCCTGGCGCGTTTACGCCAAGTCATTGCAGATTGCCGTGAGCCTGAAACGGCTGATGAGCACGCTACGCCCCCTTGGCCTGACTCAGACCCTGAATCAGCCTCTGAATCAGATGATCAGCCTGTGACCCCATGAGAACAGACATGAGTACAGACTCTTCCCCGCGCCCCTTGTCACGCCTACAGCAAGCCTTGTCTTCGGCTTGGCAGCGCATCAAGTCCGGCCTCACCCTGAGCCAAGGTCGCCCGGAAGGCCCGCCCGATCTGGATGATTTATGGCGGGACTTCAATCAAAAGCTCGGTGGGCTTTTTGGGGCCAAGCGCGAAAACAGCCCGCCCCCCGAAGGTTCGGGCGGCAACGGTGCGCCGCCGCCGATGGGTTTGAAAAATGCGGGTTGGGGTGGTGCCGCCTTGATCGGTGGGGTGGTGTTGGTGTGGTTCGCCAGCGGCTTTTTCATCGTCCAAGAAGGCCATCAAGCCGTGATCACCACCTTTGGCGCTTTTAGCCACACGGTGGATGCCGGGATTCAGTTTCGCTGGCCTTATCCCTTTCAAGCCCACGAGACCGTGGCTGTGACGCAAAACCGCTCCACCGAAGTGGGGCGCAGCGTCGTGGTGCAAGCCACGGGTTTGCGCGACTCGTCCATGATCACGCAGGACGAAAACCTCGTGGACATCCGTTTCACGGTGCAATGGCGTCTGAAGGATGCCAAGGACTACATGTTTGAAAACCGCAATGTCGAAGAAGCGGTGATGCAAGCTGCTGAGTCGGCTGTGCGCGAAATTGTTGGTCGCAGCAACATGGATTCGGTGCTCTACGAGCAGCGTGATGCCATCGCCACCGATTTGGTCAAGTCGGTTCAGGCGCAGCTGGATCGGCTCAAGGCGGGCATCTTGGTCAGCAATGTGAATGTGCAAAGCGTTCAGCCGCCTGAGCAAGTTCAGGCCGCTTTTGACGATGCGTTCAAAGCCGGTGCCGACCGGGAGCGCCTGAAGAACGAAGGCCAGGCTTATGCCAACGACGTGATTCCGAAGGCGCGCGGTATGGCAGCGCGCTTGCGCGAAGAGTCAGAGGGTTACAAAGCGCGGGTGATCGCTCAAGCTGAAGGGGATGCCCAGCGTTTCCGCAGTGTGTTGCCCGAGTACCAAAAGGCACCCGCCGTGATGCGTGATCGGCTCTACATCGATGCCATGTCGCAGATCTATTCGAACGTCACCAAGGTGATGGTGGATACCCGCAGCGGTGGCAATTTGCTCTATTTGCCGCTGGATAAGTTACTTCAGTCGGCGGCCACACCTGCCGCTGCGGCTTCAGCCGTTGATGCCAGCCCGGCGGTGCCTGCTGTGGCGGCTGCCGCTGCAACCGGCCTGACGACCGCCGATCCCCGCTCGCGTGAAGGCACGCGTGGTCGGGACCGCGAAGGCCGTTGAGGAGATTCACGCATGAACCGTTTAGCTTTCATTGTCGTTTCCCTTTTGCTGGGCTTGCTGTTGGCGATGTCCACGCTGTTTGTGGTCGATCAGCGCAACTTTGCGGTGGTTTATTCGCTGGGCGAGATCCGCGAAGTTATTACTGAGCCGGGCTTGAAGTTCAAGTTGCCGCCGCCCCTGCAAAACGTCGTCTTCATTGATCGGCGCACCTACACCCTCGACAGCCCCGAAACCCGTCCGATCTTCACGGCGGAAAAGCAGAGTTTGGTCATCGACTGGCTGGTGAAGTGGCGTGTCAAGGAAGCGCGTCAATTCATCCGCAACACCGGGTTGGATCTGCGTAACGCCGAGGCGCGCCTTTCGCCCATCGTCCAAGCGGCGCTGAACGAAGAGGTCACCAAGCGCAGCGTGCGTGCCGTGCTCTCGACGGATCGCGAAAAGATCATGCAAGGCGTGATGCAGCGCCTGAGTGACGACGCCAAGAACTTTGGCATCGAGATCGTCGATGTGCGTATCAAGCGGGTTGATTTCGCCGCCTCCATCACCGATTCGGTCTATCGCCGCATGGAGTCCGAGCGCAAGCGCGTCGCCAATGAGCTGCGCTCTGAAGGCTCGGCTGAAGGCGAAAAGATCCGGGCCGATGCAGATCGTCAACGTGAAGTGATCTTGGCCGAAGCCTATCGCGAGGCCCAAAAGGTCAAAGGCGAGGGCGATGCTAAGGCGGCCGTCTTGTACGCCGACTCCTTTGGCCGTGACCCGCAGTTTGCGCAGTTTCTACGCAGCTTGGATGCCTACAAGGCGAGTTTCCGCAGCAAGAGCGATGTGATCGTGATCGACCCGAGCACCGAGTTCTTCAAGGTCATGCGCAATGGCGGCGCAGCTGGTACAGCAGCGGCGGCCCGAAAATGAGCGTTGGGCATGCTTGACGCCCTGTGGTTGGCTGGGGCCTTGGTGCTTCTTCTCGAAGGTCTTTTGCCTCTTTTGAACCCCAGCCAATGGCGTCGTGTGTTTGAGCAAGCCGTGAAGCTCTCCGATGGGCAGCTTCGGTTCTTGGGCCTGTGCTCGGTCGTGGTCGGCTTGATTTTGGTGGCGCTGTGGCGGTGACGCCGCGCTGAGTGGCTGTGCCGGGCCGGTACAATCGCACGTTTTATCTACCCAGCTCCTATGTCTTCTGCCTGGCTGTTGCCCGAGCATCTCGCTGATGTCCTGCCCCACGAGGCCCGTCGTCTCGAAGAGCTGCGTAGGATCCTGCTCGATGCAGCCCGATCCTTCGGCCACGAGTTGGTCATGCCGCCTTTGGTCGAGCATCTCGACTCTCTTTTGAGTGGCAGTGGCGAATCGCTCGACCTGATGACCTTCAAGTTGGTCGATCAGTTGAGTGGCCGCACCCTTGGGGTGCGCGCCGACACCACGCCGCAAGTCGCGCGCATCGACGCCCATCTGCTCAACCGGGCGGGTGTGACGCGGCTTTGCTACTGCGGCCCGGTGCTGCACGCTTTGCCCGCCGGTGCCTACGCCACCCGTGAGCCCTTGCAGTTTGGTGCTGAAACCTACGGCCATGCCGGCTTAGAAGCCGACTTGGAAGTCCAAGATCTGGCCATCGACTGCTTGGGCCGTGCCGGTTTAGCGGGCTTGACCATGGATCTGGGCGACGCGCGCATTGTGACCGCTTTGCTCGACGCCGCTGGCGTGGTTGCGCGGGATCGTTCGGCTTGGGTGGCGGCCATGGTGGCCAAGGATCGGCCCGAGTTGCTGCGTTTGATCGCCACCACGCTGACCGAAGGGGTGGATGCTGCCTTGACGCAAGCCCTTTTGGCGCTGCCTGATCTGTATGGCGGCTTGGCCGTGCTGGATCAAGCTCGCCAGCAACTACCCGCGTTGCCGGCCATCGAAGCCGCTTTGCATGATCTGGCTTGGTTGGCCGGTCACCTTCAAGCGACGCATCCCGATCTGGTGATTGGCTTCGATCTGGCTGATCTTTCGGGCTACGCCTACTACACCGGCCCGCGTTTCGCCCTGTACGGCAACGGTAGCCGGGAGGCGCTGCTGCGCGGTGGGCGGTATGACGCCGTGGGCCAAATTTTTGGTCGCAGCCGGCCGGCCGTGGGCTTCAGCTTGGATCTCAAATCAGTGGTGACTCACATCAGTTTGGATGGGCGTCGGGCGGCGATCCGAGCCCCTTGGAACGAAGACGCGGCCTTGCGTGCAGCCATTCGGCGTTTGCGCGTTCAAGGCGAAACCGTGACATGCGTGCTCCCCGGGCACGAGCATGAAGCAGATGAGTTTGACTGCGACCGCGAGCTGGTCGAGGTCAATGGACAGTGGGTGGTCTGCACGCGCTGAGCGGTGTCAGATGACCTAAAAAACACTTCGAGCGGAATATTCCAGATGTCTCAGACAGATACACGCAGTGAGGCGGCGGTGGCCGCGCGCGGTCGCAATGTGGTCGTGGTCGGCACCCAATGGGGTGACGAAGGCAAGGGCAAAGTCGTCGATTGGCTGACCGATCACGCTGCTGGCGTGGTGCGTTTCCAAGGCGGCCACAACGCGGGTCACACCTTGGTCATCAACGGCAAGAAGACGGCCTTGCAGATCATCCCTTCCGGCATCATGCGTGCCGGCGTGGCGTGCTACATCGGCAACGGCGTGGTGGTTGATCCGACCCATCTCTTGCTTGAAATTGGGCGACTGGAAGCGGCTGGGCTGGAAGTTCGCTCGCGTTTGTTCATCAGCGAATCCTGCCCTTTGATCTTGCCGTTCCATGTCGAGGTGGATAAGGCGCGCGAAGCCCTGCGCGAGAACTCCGGTGCCGGCAAGATCGGCACCACCGGCAAGGGCATTGGCCCGGCCTACGAAGACAAAGTCGCACGGCGCGCACTGCGGGTGCAGGATCTGAAGCATCCAGATCGTTTTGCTACCAAGCTGCGCGATTTGCTGGCTTTGCACAATTTCGCGCTGTCCGGTTACCTCAAGGGCCAGCCGCTTGAGTTCCAGCCGATCTTCGATCTGGCCATGCAACAAGCCGAGCAGATCAAGCCGATGATGGCTGACGTGGGTGTGCGCATTGACGCCGCCAACCGCGCCGGGGGTTGCTTGCTGTTTGAAGGTGCGCAAGGCACGTTGCTCGATATTGACCACGGCACCTATCCGTTCGTGACGTCGAGCAACTGCGTGGCAGGCAACGCTGCTGCGGGCTCGGGCGTCGGTCCGGGCTTGCTGAACTACATCTTGGGCATCACCAAGGCCTACACGACCCGTGTGGGCTCCGGTCCGTTTCCGACCGAGCTGCCCATGAACGAGGCGGGCACTGTGGGGCATCACCTCTCCACGGTCGGCCAAGAGCGTGGCACCGTCACAGGCCGGGCGCGGCGTTGTGGCTGGCTGGATGCCGCAGCGCTGAAGCGCGCCATCTTGATCAACGGTATTTCCGGGCTGTGCCTGACCAAGCTGGATGTGCTGGATGGCTTGGCGGAAATCAAAATGGGCGTGGGCTACGAGCTGCACGGCGAGCGCGTGGATATCCTGCCGCTGGATGCCGACGAGATCATCCATTGCCAGCCGATCTACGAAACCTTCCCCGGTTGGACCGAAACCACTTTCGGTGTGACCGAGTGGGACAAGTTGCCTTTGAACGCGCGTCGCTATCTGGAGCGGGTGCAAGACTTCATCGGGGCACCCATCGACATGGTCTCGACCGGGCCGGATCGGGATCACACCATTTTGTTGCGTCACCCCTACAAGGGTTGAAGGGCGTGTCCATGCTGACCGATGACGGTAAACATCTCTACGTCTCTTGGGACGAATACCACCAGATGATTGAACGCTTGGCCCGCCAAGTGCATGAATCGGGCTGGGCCTTCGATCAAATTCTTTGCCTAGCCCGTGGCGGCCTGCGGCCTGGGGATGTGATCTCGCGCATTTTTGACAAACCTTTGGCGATCATGGCGACTAGCTCGTACCGCGCTGAGGCGGGCACGATCCAAGGGCGCTTGGACATGGCGACCTACATCACCATGCCCAAGGGCGAATTGGCGGGGCGGGTGCTGCTGGTCGATGACTTGGCCGATTCGGGTGTGACCTTGCAAGCGGTGGTGGACCGGCTGCGCAGCATGCCGTCGATCCGCGAGCTGCGATCGGCCGTTTTGTGGGTCAAGGGCATCTCGACCTACGAGCCGGACTACTTTGTCGAGAAGCTGCCGACAAATCCGTGGATTCATCAACCCTTTGAAGACTATGATCGACTGCGTCCTGCGGATTTGGCAGATCGCCGGTCGGTTTGAGTTCAGTCACGGGTCCGACGGGTCCATTGAACACCTCCCTTCGGGGAGGTTTGTTTGATCAGGACAAAAACAAAAAAACACGGTCAGCTTGCGCTGACCGTGTTCTGTGTCTGGTGCCCAGGAGAGGACTCGAACCTCCACGGAGTTACCCGCTAGTACCTGAAACTAGTGCGTCTACCAATTCCGCCACCTGGGCTTCGCTTTGAGACAATCGTTTTACGGGCGTCTCAAGCAGAGAAAGAAATTCTATACCGGGATCAAGCTGCAATGCAATACCCTAGCCAAAAATTTTCTTTGATGAGCGATATCGAAGGCACGGTGCAAGGGCATCGGGATGGTCATGGTTTCCTGATCACGGGGACCGATGAGCCGGATATCTACCTCTCGCCCCAAGAGATGCGGGCGGTTTTGCATCGTGATCGGGTACGGGTGCGGGTGATTCGCCAAGATCGCAAGGGCCGGCCCGAGGGGCGCATCCTTGAGATTGTCGAGCGGCGCAAGGTGCCGATCATTGGTCGTTTGTTGCACGAAGGTGGGCAGTGGATCGTGGCCCCAGAAGATCGGCGTTTTGGGCAAGACATTCTTATCCCGCGCCACAACGTGGCCGAGGCGCAGGTGGGGCAAGTGGTTGCGGTCGAGTTGACGGAGATGGCCTCAATGCATACCCAGCCGGTGGGTCGAATTTCTGAGGTGTTGGGCGATATTGATGATCCCGGCATGGAGATCGAGATCGCCGTGCGCAAATTTGAGGTGCCGCATCGCTTCTCACCGGAGACCTTGGTGCAAGCCGGTCAATTGCCACTGCGTTTGCGGGCCACTGATCGGCAGCAACGGGTCGATTTGACCGATGTGGCGCTGGTCACGATTGATGGCGAAGATGCCCGCGACTTTGATGATGCGGTTTATTGCGAGCCAAGCCGTGTGGATCGGGGCAAGGGCTGGCGTTTGCTGGTGGCCATCGCGGATGTGAGCCACTACGTCAAGCCGGGTCAGCCGCTTGACGATGACGCTTTCGAGCGTTCTACCTCGGTGTACTTTCCGCGCCGAGTCATTCCGATGTTGCCGGAGAAGCTCTCCAATGGGTTGTGTTCGCTCAACCCGGAAGAAGACCGGCTCAGCATGGTGTGCGACATGCTCGTCACCGCCGAGGGCGATGTCCACGCCTATCAGTTCTATCCGGCGGTGATTTGCTCCCAAGCGCGTCTTACATACACCACAGTGGCGGGCGTTTTGGCCAATACACGCGGCCCCTTGGCGCAGCAGCATGCTGAGTTGGTGCCGCATCTGGTGCATTTGCACGAGGTCTACCGCGCTTTGCTCAAGGCCCGCAGCGTGCGTGGCGCGGTTGATTTCGAGACCACCGAAACCCAGATCATCTGCGATGACAACGGACGGATCGAAAAGATCGTGCCCCGTGTTCGCACCGAGGCGCATCGTTTGATCGAGGAAGCCATGCTGGCTGCCAATGTCTGCGCAGCTGATTTCATCGAGCGCGCCAAGCATCCGGCGCTGTTTCGTGTTCACGAAGGACCGACCCCCGAGAAGCGCCAGACCTTGATCAACTACTTACGCAGCATGGGGGTGACCGCCGAGCTGAGTGACGAGCCCAAACCGGCCGAATTGCAGGCGATTGCACTGCAAACCCGTGATCGGCCTGACGCGGTGCAGATCCACACCATGCTGCTGCGCTCCATGCAGCAGGCGATCTATACGCCACACAACAGTGGCCATTTCGGCTTGGCCTACCCGGCCTACACCCATTTCACCAGTCCGATTCGGCGTTATCCCGACTTGCTGGTGCATCGGGTGATCAAGGCGCTGTTGCAAGCCAAACGCTACAAGTTAGAGATTCCTTTGCCGCAAGTCGGTGCCACTGCGACGGCAACCCCTGCTGAGGCTTGGGATGTGGCCGGCGCGCATTGCAGCGCCAACGAACGCCGGGCCGATGAGGCCTCACGCGATGTGGAGGCTTGGCTGAAATGCAAGTTCATGCGTGATCGCTTGGGCGAGGTTTATGCCGGTACGGTCAGTGCGGTCACGGGGTTTGGCCTGTTTGTGCAGCTCGATGCCTTGTTTGTTGAAGGTCTGATCCACATCACCGAGCTGGGCGGTGAGTATTTCCGCTTGGATGAAGCGCGCCAAGAGTTGCGTGGCGAGCGCACCGGGGTGCGTTACGGCATCGGCGCGCGTGTGCGGGTGCAGGTCAGCCGGGTCGATCTTGATGGTCGGCGGATTGACTTCAGATTGATGACCGAGGCCAGCCTAAGTGGGGCTGCGGCTGGGGCGGTTGGTGGGGGTGGCGGGGGCTCGTCGGGAGGGGCTGAGGCGGCTTTGGTGGCCATCAAGGAGGCTGATCGTGCGGTGCGTCAAGCGGCTCGGGCCAAGAAGAAACAACCCAAGGAGCGCCGCGCCAGTGCAGGCACTAAGGTGCGCGATGGGGCGCGTTCAAGTCGAAAGGCGGCAAAATAAGCTGGCGGGCCAGGGTCTCGGCGCGCAGCACTTCACCTCGGGGGCTGAGTCGCTCAGCACTCAGTCCATGCCAATGCACCGCCGTATGCGCCGCTTGTCGGGCCGAGTCGATGTGCGCCGCTTGGGGTTCAAGATGCGCCAACTGGCTCCAGAGCCCGCCCATGAATCCGGCCAAAACGTCCCCGCTGCCGGGGGTGGCCAGCGAGACGTTGCCGACCGGATGCAGCATGGCCAAATGGCCGGGAGTGGTGACGATGCTGCCCGAGCCTTTGAGGACCACCACGCAGTTCAGGGCATGGGCCAGCCGGGTGGCTGCATCAATGCGATTGGCTTGGACGTCATGGGTTTCCCAGCCTCCCAGCAAACGCGCCGCCTCCAGCGGATGCGGCGTCAGGATGGTGGCCATATCGTGCTGATGACGCTCTTTGAGGGCATGACGCAGGGCGTCATCACGGGCCACGGCGTTTAAGGCGTCAGCATCCAAGATCAAGCGCGGTGCAGTTTCGAGCAAGATCGGCAGGATGTGGTGAATGTCTTGTCCCCCGCCGCAGCCGGCCACCACGGTGGCATGGTGGAGCAGGCGCGGGTTCTTGAGCAGATGGTCGAGGGGCGTGGTCATCAACTCGGGGACGGCCATCTCGGTCAAGGTGGTGATCCGTACCCGGCCTGCGCCTCCTTGCAGGGCCGCGAGTCCCGCCAAGCGGGCCGCGCCTGACATGCCCTCAGCGCCACCCACCACCCAGACATCGCCAAAACTGCCTTTGTGTTGGGCATGGCGACGGGCTGGCCAACGCTCGCGCAACATGGCGGTGCTGGCCAACCAAGCGGTTGGGGCAATTTGCTGGACATCCATGCCGAGGGTATCCCACCAAATCTCGCCACACAGGTCACGGCCATGGGCGGTGAACAGCCCCGGCGCGAGCCCCAGCAGCGCCAGGGTCCAGCGCGCTTGCACGCCCAAGCCGGATTCGGTCAACGTGCCTGAATCGGCTTTGAGTCCGGAGGGGATATCCACGGCCAGCACAGGTGCTGGGGCGGCGTTTAACGCAGCGATACCTTGGGCCAGTGCGCCATCGGGAGAGCGATTCAAACCGCGTCCCAGCAATGCGTCGATGCTTAGATCGGTCCGACAAAAACCATCGGGCGGTAAGTAATGGCTGTGAATGGCGAGCCCGGCTGCATGGGCTCGGTGCAGGGCCGTGCGCGCATCGGGCGGCAGACGGTCTTCCGCACCCATCCAACTGATGTGTACGCGTAGGTTGCTTTGTTCTTGCAGTTGCCGAGCGGCTTCGAATCCATCGCCGCCATTGTTGCCCGGCCCGGCCAGCACCCAGATCTGCCTTGCGTGGGGGGCCACGGCTCGGGCGAGTCGAGCCACCGCCGAGCCTGCGCGTTGCATCAGTGCATTTTCTGGCCATGAAGCGCTGCCCAAGGATTCGAGCGCGCGGTTGCCGGCCGTGTCATACAAAGGCCAGTGGCCCAAGCGTGCCGAGTCAGGCCCCAAAACCCGGCAAGGTTGAGGCGTTGCTTTCATGGCGTTGCCACCGGGAACGTGGGGCTCCAAGAGGCGGGTGTCATGACAGGTGTCCGGTGGCGAGCGGCCCGCCGAGCCAGCGCCAAGAGTGCCTTGTCGCGTGTGATCAAGGTGGCTTGACGCGCCAAGGCCAAATCGATGAAGCCTTGGTCATCGGGATCCGTGCAGCGCAAGCGAGGTATCGGGGGTGTCTCGGAGGGGTTGGTGTCGTGGTGGTCGGTCAGTACGTGAACCCAGTGATCCCAGCAAGCCATCAAAGAGGCCTTGGTGCGTACGGAGTTTTGATGTTTTTCCAAGGCGGGATAGCTCAAGACGTGGATAAATTCGTCGCGCATCGCGGCCGTGGCACACCAGCGCCAGCGTCCAGCGCTGAGCTCGGTTTGGATGAGGTGCATCTCGGGATCGTCGAAAAGCAGCCAAGCCAAGGCGACATTGGTGTCGAGAATGAGTTCCATGGTCAGGCCAGCCATGGGCGTACGCTGAAAGGGTTGGGATTGAGGCTCGGTTCGCGTCCGGCGATCTGGTCCGCCAGCAAGCGCGCACTGCCGCAGGCCAAGGACCAGCCGTGGGCACCATGGCCGACGTTGAGCCAAACGCCGCTCGATGGGGCCGGGCCGACAATCGGTGGGCCGTGCGGCAGCATTGGGCGGGCACCCTTCCAAACTTGGGGTTGTGACATGTCTGCGGCAAAGGGATACCAGCGATGCAGGGCCTTGTAGAGCGGCAAGAGTGCGCCGCTTTGCTGCAAGGGTTGCTGGTCTTGGGAAATCTCAAACCCGCCCGTGACCCGGACCCGATCACCCATGCGGGTGATGGCAATGCCGGTGCGGGCATCGACGATGGCTGAGCGGGGTGCCTGACCATCGGCGCGTAGGCGAAAGGTGATCGAGTAGCCGTAGACCGGCAGCAAAGGCAACATTAGGCCTACGCTGCGCAGCACGGGCATGGCACTCGCCCCCCCGCAAATCACGACGGCGTCATAAGACTCTGAGCGTGATTCGGCGGGGCGATCCGGTGCCCCGGGGGATCGCAGGGCGCGTTGCTCGAAGTGCAGCTGTGGGCGGCCTTGGCTGCACTCTAGCGCCCGTGCTTCGGTTCCGAAGCGAAACAGTACCCCGTATTTTTCGGTGGCAATATCGCGCAGGATTTGTGCAAATTGGCGGCAGTTACCCACGCCATCGTCGGCCAGCAGCAGCCCACCCGCGAGTCGAGCGCGCTCACCCAAGCCGGGTTCGATATCGCGACAGCGCTCCGGGGTGAGCTCGTGCGCTTCGATCCCCAGCTCCATCAGCATGGTCATGTGCCTGCGGGTGGCGGCAAATTCGCGTCCGCTGCGTAGCAGCAGCAACACGCCATCGCTGCGCTCGTAGTCCAGCCGATAGCGTTCGGTGATGCCTGCCAAGCGCTCTCGGCTCAATCGGGCCAACTCAACCATGGCGCGCACATCTTCGCCATGGGGGGTTTCGCACGCCTTCCACCAGCGTAAGAGCCAGTTCCACTGGCTGCGATTCAAGTTAGGGCGCCAGCGCAAGGCCGATTCATGGGTCAGGAATCCCCGCAGCAGCCAACGGCGCAGCCCCGGTGCCGCCGAGGGTGAGACACAACCCGGTGAAACCAGTCCAGCGTTGGCAAAACTGGCTTCGGCAGCGACCACATCGTTGCGATCAAAGACGGTCACCCGGTGACCATCGATGGCCAGTTCGTAAGCGGTGGTGATGCCGGTGATGCCGGCACCAATGATGGCGATATGCATCCTGAACCCATGTACAATCTGCGGGTTTATCCGAGCCCTGCTCGAAAAGTCGTGTCAACCCGCGCAAAGTGGCGAAACATCACCGAATGTATCTTGTTGCAAGTCAGGTACATGAGAGCAGGAAACAGATAAATAAGCCCGAACCCGGTTACCTAAAGGTGTCGCTCGACGCGATTCGTGCCGGATTCTAGACCCAACCTTTGGAGCAAATATGCCCTACTCGATGCGTGAAATGCTGGAAGCCGGCGTCCATTTTGGACACCAAACCCGCTTCTGGAACCCCAAGATGGCCCCGTATATCTTCGGCCATCGCAACAAGATTCACATCATCAACCTCGAAAAGACCGTACCCCTTTTCGAGGAAGCCACCAAATTTGCTCGCCAACTCGTGGCGCGTCGCGGCACGATCTTGTTCGTGGGCACCAAGCGTCAAGCCCGTGAAGTGGTGGCTGAAGAAGCGACCCGCGCCGGGATGCCTTATGTTGACCAGCGTTGGCTGGGCGGCATGTTGACCAATTTCAAGACGGTCAAGGGCTCGATCAAAAAGCTCAAGGACATGCAAGTCCAAGCTGAAGCCGGTTTGGAACAAATGAGCAAAAAAGAAGCTCTGCTGTTTCAACGTGAACTGATCAAGCTTGAAAAAGACATCGGCGGCATCCAAGACATGGCCGTTTTGCCTGAAGCTTTGTTTGTGATCGACGTGGGTTTCCACAAGATCGCCATCGCTGAAGCGCAGAAGCTGGGCATCCCCATCATCGGCGTGGTCGATACCAACCACAATCCGGAAGGCATCAACTACGTGATCCCGGGTAACGATGACTCGGCCAAGGCTGTGGCGCTGTATGCACGCGCACTTGCTGACGCTGTGCTCGAAGGCCGTGCCAATGCCGTGGCTGACGTGGTGGAAGCGGTTTCTTCGTCCTCGTCAGACGAATTCGTGGAAGTCAACGAAGCGGCGTAAGTCGTAACGCAAGTCGCTATCAAGCGCAGGACTTCCGGGGCTGAAAAGCCCCTTTTTTTCAAGATTTCCCAAGTTCACTAGGAGAAAAAACATGGCTGCGATCACCGCAAGCATGGTGGCTGAACTGCGCGCCAAGACCGACGCGCCGATGATGGAGTGCAAGAAGGCACTGACCGAAGCCGAAGGCGATATGGTCCGTGCTGAAGAAATTCTGCGTGTCAAGTTGGGCAACAAGGCCAGCAAGGCCGCATCGCGTGTGACAGCTGAAGGCGTGATCGCCGCTGCTGTCTCGGGTTCGACCGGCGCTTTGGTTGAAGTCAACTGCGAAACCGACTTCGTGTCGAAGAACGATCACTTCTTGGCTTTTGTCCAAGCTTGTGCCCAGTTGGCTGCGCAACACAACCCCGCTGACGTGGCTGCCTTGTCGGCACTGCCCTTGGCTCTGGCTGATTTCGGCCCGACCGTGGAAGACGTGCGCAAGGGTTTGATCGGCAAGATCGGCGAAAACATGACGATCCGCCGCTTCAAGCGCTACGCGGACGGCGGCTCGCTGGCCTATTACCTGCACGGCGTGCGTATTGGCGTGTTGGTGGAATACACCGGCGACGCGGTCGCTGCCAAGGACGCTGCGATGCACATCGCTGCCATGAAGCCGGTTGCGCTGTCGTCGGCCGATGTGCCCGCCGACCTGATCGAGAAGGAACGCCGCGTGGCCGCCGAGAAGGCTGCCGAATCGGGCAAACCGGCTGAGATCGTCACCAAGATGGTCGAAGGCTCGGTGCAGAAGTACCTGAAGGAAGTCTCCTTGCTGGACCAAGTCTTCGTGAAGGCTGCTGACGGCAAGCAAACGGTGGCTCAGTACCTCAAGAGCGTGGGCACCACGGCCAAATCGTTCACGATGTTCATCGTCGGCGAAGGCATTGAGAAGAAGCAAGACGACTTTGCTGCTGAAGTGGCTGCGCAAGTGGCTGCTGCCAAGGGTCAGTGATCGGCGTTTAACCCCTTAAACTTGCTGCCCGTCTTCTCTTCTAGGATCTTTCCCATGTCGGCCTATAAACGCATCCTTTTGAAGCTCTCCGGTGAAGCCCTCATGGGGGATGATGCTTACGGCATCAATCGCGCCACCATCGTGCGCATCGTGCGTGAGATTCAAGAGGTCACCCGCATGGGCTGCGAGGTCGCGGTGGTGATTGGCGGCGGCAATATTTTTCGGGGTGTGGCTGGTGGTGCGGTCGGTATGGACCGCGCCACCGCCGATTACATGGGCATGTTGGCCACGGTGATGAACGCGCTGGCCTTGGCTGACACCATGCGCCAAGAAGGCTTGGTGGCCCGTGTGATGTCCGCCATCGCGATTGAGCAAGTGGTGGAGTCCTATGTGCGCCCCAAGGCGCTTCAGTACCTCGAAGAAGGCAAGGTTGTGGTGTTCGCAGCCGGAACCGGCAATCCGTTCTTCACCACCGACACGGCTGCGGCTTTGCGGGGTGCAGAAATCGGTGCCCAGATCGTTTTGAAGGCCACCAAAGTGGATGGTGTCTACACCGCCGATCCGAAACTGGATCCGCTGGCGACCCGTTACCCTTCGCTGACCTTCGATGAAGCGATTCAGCGCAATTTGCGGGTGCTCGACGCAGCAGCCTTTGCAGTGTGTCGGGATCAGAATTTGCCGATCCGAGTGTTTTCAATCTTCAAGCCCGGGGCGCTGCGACGCGTGGTCGAGGGTGAAGATGAAGGCACTTTGGTGCATGTTTGAGTTGTTTTGAGTCCTTGCTGGAGTCTTTCATGAGCATTGCAGACATCAAGAAAAATGCTGAGACCAAGATGGCGAAATCCATCGAATCGTTCAAGCACGACTTGCAAAAAATCCGTACCGGCCGAGCCCACCCGGGCATCTTGGATCAGGTGCAGGTCGATTACTACGGCTCGATGCTGCCGATCAGCCAAGTGGCCAATGTGTCGCTCGTGGACGCGCGCACCATCAGCGTGCAGCCGTGGGAAAAGACCATGGCCAAGCCGATCGAAAAGGCCATTCGCGAGTCCGATCTCGGTTTGAATCCGTCTGCCATGGGGGATTTGATCCGCGTGCCGATGCCGGCCCTGACCGAAGAGCGCCGCAAGGATCTGACCAAAGTGGTGCGTCACGCGGGTGAAGATGCCAAGGTGGCGGTGCGCAATGTGCGTCGCGACGCCAACGAGCACGCCAAGAAGCTCCTCAAGGACAAGCTCATCACCGAAGACGACGAACGTCGTTCCACCGATGAAGTCCAAAAGCTCACGGATCGCACCATCGTCGATCTGGACAAGCTGATCCACGCCAAAGAAGCCGAAATTCTGGCGGTTTGACGCTGGTTCGTCGTCGCTCTTGAACCGTGGCGCTGGTCTCGTCGCCCCCTGTTCCGCGTCACGTGGCCATCGTGATGGATGGCAACGGCCGCTGGGCCAAGCGGCGGTTTATGCCTCGGGTGGTGGGGCACAAATTTGGTGTGGATGCTTTGGTGAGCGTCATCGACGCTTGCGCCGAGCGTGGCATTGAGTTTCTGACCGTTTTTGCGTTCTCGTCCGAGAACTGGAAGCGGCCCCAAGACGAAGTCTCTGGCCTCATGAGCCTGATCGTCGTGGCGGTATCGAAGTACCTGCTCAAGATGGTCAACGACGGCGTGCGCATCCGCATCATTGGGGACCGCAGGGGCGTGCCTGAGCGCATCTTGGCGGCTTGGGATGACGCCGAGGCCCGCACCGCACACAACACCCGCATCACAGTCTCGGTGGCCTTCAACTACGGCGGGCGCTGGGATGTCCTCCAAGCCTGCCGCCAAGCCATGGCCGCCGGGCTTGAGCCCCAAGATCTGGACGAATCCACGCTATCGCAGTTCATGTCGCAGGCCTATGCGCCCGATCCGGACCTCTTTATCCGCACGGGCGGCGAGGTGCGTGTTTCTAATTTCTTGCTCTGGCAGATTGCTTACGCCGAGCTGGTTTTCTCCGACTGTCTCTGGCCCGATTTCGATGCCAAGGCTCTTGACGAGGCGCTGGCTGCTTACGCGCGCCGTGATCGACGTTTTGGTCAAGTCAGAGCACCGTGATCGGGGCTCTGACTTGCTTGAGCGTTCCCTCCTGTTCTCTTCACCAGCGTTTTGACGCTTTCCAGCATGCTCAAACAGCGCATCCTCACTGCCATCGTCTTGCTTGCACTGCTGATTCCGGCCCTTTGGGTGGATGCGCCATGGCCTTTCGCGTTGCTGAGCTTGCTCATGATCGGCGCAGCGGGTTGGGAGTGGGCCCGGCTCAATGCCTTGCCGGGTTTGGGCGCACACCTGATGGGTGGTGCGGTGATGGCCCTGTGTGTGGCCGCCCTGCAAGCGGTGTTTCTTCAAGGCTCCCCGGCTGAGAACTTGTTGCGTCTGTGGTGGGTCGGCACCTTGTTGTGGGTGATCGGTGGCTCGGCAGCGCTCTATGGCGGCGTGGGGGCTTGGCCTTTGGTGCCGCGTGTGCTGCGCTGGCTGCTCGGCATGGTGTTGCTGGTCTTGGCGTGGCTGGCGATCATGGCGGCGCGTGCCAAGGGACTTAACTTTCTTTTTTCGATTTTTTGCCTCGTTTGGATGGCCGACAGCGCAGCCTATTTTGGCGGGCGTGCTTGGGGTCGGCGCAAGTTGGCCCCGACGATCAGTCCGGGCAAAAGCTGGGCGGGGGCTTATACCGGCGCCGTGGCGGTGTTGGTCATGGCCGGCGTCTGGCAGGCTGTGGAAGGGCAACTTGGTGCTGCGCATCCGAGCCTCTTTGGCCTCCTGATGCAGCGGTATGGCTGGCTGGGACTGGTGGCGTGCAGTGTGTTTTTGACGGTGTTCAGCGTGGTGGGCGATTTGTTTGAATCGCTGATCAAACGCAGTGCCGGGGCCAAAGACAGCAGCCAGTTGTTGCCGGGTCACGGTGGGGTGCTCGACCGGGTTGACGCTTTGCTGCCGGTCTTTCCGATCGCCATGTGGGTGGTAAGCGTATGAAGTCTGCTCTTTGCATCCTCGGCTCGACCGGCTCCATTGGCACCAGCACGCTCGACGTGGTGGCGCGCCATCCCGAGCGGTTCGAGGTGTTTGCGCTCACGGGCCATCGCCGCATCGAGGAGCTGCTGCAACAGTGCTTGCGCTGGCAGCCACGTTTTGCCGTCCTGCCCACGCCTGAGGCCGCCCAAGAGTTGCGCCGTAGTTTGGCGGTGCATCAGATCCCGACCGAAGTGCTGGTGGGGGCGGATGCGCTGGATTGGGTGGCATCGCACCCCGAGGTGGACGCCGTGATGGCGGCCATCGTTGGCGCAGCGGGCCTGCGGCCCTGTTTGGCGGCGGCCCGGGCCGGCAAACGGCTCTTGCTGGCCAACAAGGAGGCCTTGGTGGTGGGGGGCGAGCTGTTCATGCGCACGGTCGAGGAGGGCGGGGCCACGTTGCTGCCGATCGACAGTGAGCATTCTGCGATCTTTCAGTGTCTGCCGACCGACCGCGCCCTGTGGCCCGGACTGATCGACCACATCATCCTGACCGCCTCGGGCGGGCCGTTTCGCCAGCGCGATCCGGCCACTTTGAGCTCTGTCACGCCTGATCAAGCGTGTTCACACCCGAACTGGGTCATGGGCCGCAAAATTTCGGTCGATTCGGCCACCATGATGAACAAGGCGCTCGAAGTCATTGAAGCGCGTTGGCTTTTCAACCTCACACCCTCACAGGTGCGGGTGGTGATTCATCCGCAAAGCATCATCCACTCGATGGTCGTGTGCCGCGATGCCTCGGTGTTGGCCCAGCTGGGCACGCCCGACATGAAGGTGCCCATTGCCTATGGGTTGTCGTGGCCCGAGCGCATCGTCTCTGGCGCACCGTCGCTCGATTTCTTGGCGTTATCGGCGCTCACCTTTGAAGCGGCCGATGCCGTGCGCTTTCCGGGCTTGTCGCTGGCTTGGCAGGCACTGGCGGGGCCAGCGGGCAGCACGGCGGTGCTCAATGCGGCCAACGAAGTGGCTGTGGCGGCCTTTTTGGAGGGGCGTTTACGCTTCGATCAGATTCATGCCGTCAACGCAGGTACGCTTGAAAGCTTGTCCGTGCCTGCTGCTTCGACCGAGACGGTCGAGGGTTTGTTGGCCTTGGATGAGCAAGCGCGCCGCCATGCCGATCAGCAGATCGCTGCGCTGCGTTCCTGACCCAGGGCTCTCGTGGCCCGCGATTTGAGTGCCTGCCATGACCGCTTTATTGGCTTTTATCGTCACCCTCAGCATTCTGGTGTTGGTCCATGAATGGGGCCACTACCGTGTGGCCAAGGCTTGTGGGGTCAAGGTGCTGCGTTTTTCACTCGGTTTTGGCCGGGTGATTTGGTCGCGCCAGCATGGCGAAACCGAGTGGGTGCTGTCGGCCTTGCCCTTGGGGGGCTATGTGCGCATGCTCGACGAGCGTGAAGGGGCGGTCGCACCCCATGAGCTGGATCGCGCCTTCAATCGCAAAAGTTTAAGGCAGCGTTGCGCCATCGTGGCCGCTGGGCCGCTGGCTAATTTGGTTTTGGCTGTGGCTCTTTATGCCTTGGCTGGGTGGATCGGCACCGACGAGCCCGTGGCCCAAGTGGGCTCACCCGTTGTCGGCAGCTTGGCCGAGCGGGCCGGCTTGCGGGCGGGGGATCGCCTCTTGGCGGTCTCGACCGATCAGGAGCATTGGGAGGCCGTCGAGTCCATGACCCAAGCGCGCTGGCAGATGATGCAAGCCGTGATGGATGGTCAGGATCTCTGGCTGCGGATCGCCGATCAACGCAGCCTGCGTCTGGCGTTGTCGGGGCTGACGTTGCAAGAGGCGGATGCCAACATCATGCGGCAGATCGGCATCGGGGCACCGTACAGCGAGGCCTTGATCGGTCGGGTCACGCCTGAAGGTCCGGCTGACCGGGCCGGCTTGCGCCAAGGCGACCATGTTCTTGCGGTGCAGGGCCAGCCGGTGGCGGATGCCGCCGCCTTGCGCGCCCTGATTCGCGCCGCCGCCGCCCATGGCGAGCCACAGCCGCAGTCGTGGCAGGTGCAGCGGACCTCGCAAATGCTCACCCTCAACATCACCCCGAAAGGGGTGGAGGAGCATGAACAACGCATCGGGCGCATTGAGGCGGTGGTGGGTGCGCCGCCGGAGCTGGTGCGGGTGCGTTATGGCTTTGTCGGCGGCTTGACACAAGGCGTGCAGCACACTTGGGACAACGCCGTCATGTCGCTGCGCATGCTCGGGCGCATGCTGATCGGGCAGGCCTCAGTGCGCAACCTGAGTGGTCCGCTGACCATCGCCGATTACGCCGGCCAATCGGCTCAGCTCGGTTTCGCCTACTATCTCAACTTTTTGGCCATTGTCAGCATCAGTCTTGGGGTGCTTAACCTGCTGCCCTTGCCCATGCTGGACGGTGGTCATTTGGTGTACTACGCCGTCGAAGCCGTCATGGGACGGCCGATTCCGCCCGATTGGATGGAGCGCTTGCAGCGCGGCGGCTTGGTACTGATCTTGGCGATGATGTCGATCGCGCTCTACAACGATGTGGCCCGGTTGATGGGCTGATGATGATTGCATGCGTCTTTTCAACTTTTTGAGCCGGCTTCATCCTGTCGCCCTTGCCTTGGTCCTGAGCTGTGCGGTGCCTCAGGCAGCGCAGGCGGTGGTGCCTTTCCAGATCACGGATATCCGTATCGAGGGCTTGGCCCGCACGGATGCTGGATCGGTGTTTTCTGCGTTGCCCTTTCGCACCGGCGATACCTATTCCGATGAAAAGGCGGGGGTCGCGTTGCGCGCGCTGTTTGCCACGGGACATTTCAAGGATGTCCGTATCGACGTCGAAGGTCCGGTGGTGGTGGTGGTGGTGCAAGAGCGGCCGATCATTGCCCACGTTGATTTTGTGGGTGCCAAAGAGTTCGACCGTGACACCTTGATCCGTGTTCTCAAGGACATCGGGGTGGGCGATGGCTTGCCGTTTGACAAAGCCCAAGCGGATCGGGCCGAGCAAGAAATCAAGCGCCAATACCTGACGAAAAGCCTTTATGGCGCAGAGGTGGTGACCACCATCACGCCCATCGAGAAGAATCAAGTCAACGTGTCTTTCTCGGTCACGGAAGGCGGGGTGGCACGCATCCGTGATATCCACATCACGGGCAACCAAGTGTTCCAAGAAAGCGAGTTGACCGATCAACTTGAGCTAACCCCCCGGGGCTGGATGACTTGGTACACCAAAGCAGATCGCTACTCGCAAACCAAGCTCAATGCGGACCGCGAGACACTGCGTTCGTTTTATCTGAACCGAGGCTACCTTGAGTTCGACATCGCATCGAGCCAAGTGGCGATTTCGCCCGACAAGCAAGACATTGGCATCACGATCAACGTCAAGGAAGGCCAGCACTACACGGTCACCGCCGTCAAACTGACGGGCGATTATCTGGGGCAAGACGCTGAGTTCGGTGCGCTGGTCACCATCCAGCCGGGTCGGTCTTACCGTGCCGAAGACATTGCCACTACCACCCGCGCTTTCAACGAGCGTTTTGGTCTTTTTGGCTATGCCTTTGCACGCATTGAGGCCTTGCCAGAGGTGGATCGCAAGACAGGTCAGGTGTCGATCACGCTTCACGCTGATCCGGGCCGTCGGGCTTATGTGCGGCGCATCCATATCTCTGGCAACACCCGTACCCGTGATGAAGTGATTCGGCGCGAGGTGCGCCAATTCGAATC